>CAIOZP010000423.1 GCA_903862805.1 uncultured Fibrobacterota bacterium | reverse complement strand
TGGTTAGCACTTCCGAGCCAAGGGCCTTCTCCTGAACACTTGCGACGAATTTTTTTACCACGCGGAAATTCACATCGGCTTCAAGCAGTGCGCGCTTGACCTCGCGTGCGGCCTCGGCGACATTCTCTTCTGTCAACTTGCCCTGACCACGAAGTTTTTTGAAAAGCGACTCGAACCGTCCCGATAGTTCCTCAAACATTATTTTTGCTCCGCTGAATTCTTTTTTTAATAATTGCGACGCGTGAAATTAATTCCTCAAGAGAGCTTTGCACAAGCCGGAGACAAACAATGGACGACGCACATTTCATGAAGCAGGCATATAACGAAGCACTCAAGGCCTTCGACGACGGCGAGGTGCCGATCGGTGCCGTGATAGTGCGCGAGGGTCGGATCATCGGGCGTGGCGCAAATCACATCGAAGCCGGAGCCGATGCCACCGCACATGCCGAGGTCATTGCGATAGGTGCTGCTAGCAATTTCATCGACGACTGGCGCCTCAATGGCTGCACGCTTTATGTCTCGCTCGAACCGTGCATCATGTGCCTCGGCGCGATTTTGCAGTCACGCATAGACCGCGTGGTTTACGCCGCCGCCGATAACATCATGGGAGCAATCGAAACCAACGATTACCGCGAGCAATTGACCAAAGCCTATTCGCGCTTCCCACAAACCGAAGGCGGCCTTATGCGCGAGGAAAGTTCGGATCTCATGAAAAGTTTTTTCAGAAAAATTCGTGAGACCTCTCGTAAAGAGCGGGCTGAAAAAAATTCCGATGCCGGGGCAGTATCCGAATAATCGACAAGAATGTTGTCGATTTTACATCGACTTCAAATACTTGAGATACGTTGGCAAGCCTTTGATAAGCTGCCAGTAGCTGTGCGGACTTTCGATCATCATGCGCCTGTAAACCTTGCGAGAGAACGGCCTGTTGTAGAACCTTCGCAGAAACTCTCCCCGCAGTTTTTCGAGCTCGGCTTTTGGTGGCGCACCGAATGGCTCGAACACAAATGTCTCGCAGTCGAGGTTTCGCCAGTTCGCATCGGAGCCGTCGAAGGTTCCCATTTTGTCAATCTCTGAATAGATCGGCGCACCCGGATACGGCGTGAATGCCGTAACGTTTGCATCTTTAAGTGGAAGCGACGTTGCAAAGTCAATTGTGCGAATGATCGACTCGCGGGTCTCACCCGGAAAGCCCATCATGAAAAGTCCTTTCACCCAGATACCTGCGTCGTGAAGGCGCTTGACATCACGCGAAATCAGGTCGAGAGAAAGTCCTTCTTTGTGGCTATCGAGAATATCTTGGTCACCGCTTTCGATACCGACATGAACCATCCAGCAGCCGGCGCTTTTCAGCTCGGCAATTAGGTCGTCGGGAATGTGGCCGACGCGCACAATGCAGTTGAACGAAACGCCGAGTTTTGATTCGCGCATGAGCGTGCATAGGCGACTGACACGAGCGCGGTTGAGCGTGAAGAGGTCGTCGTAAAAAGTTACATGCTTTACGTCGAAATCTTTACGAAGCCATTTCACCTGTTCGAAAGAATATTCGGGCGAATTCCAGCGAAACGAATTATGAAAAACCGAGCGGTCGCAGTATGAACATTTATAGACACAGCCGCGTGACGAGATGATGTTCGCACCTACGCTGTGCGGCGAGGCGAACATTGCCATGTGGTACTTTTTCGGAAAACCCTGCGCAAGCTCGTATGCCGGAAACGGAAGCTCGTCCATTTCGCAAAGACGCTCGCGGGTTTGTTCAGGGCCGAAGCGAATCGCATCTTTGTCGCGACTGTAAATACCGGCGATTGTTTCCGGTGCGACACCAGCGGCCAAATCGCGAAACGCATATTCACCTTCTCCTGCAACGATGAAATCTATTAATGGATAATCTCGAAGAAGGCGGTCGCGTCCCCACGAGG
>CAIOZP010000422.1 GCA_903862805.1 uncultured Fibrobacterota bacterium | reverse complement strand
CTCAAGGTCGATGAGTTGCTCGATGAGGATGCGCTGGCAGCCGGGGGTTGTAAAATCCACACCACTATTTTGAAGGAAGCTCAAGACGCAGCGGAACAGGCGTTGCAACGAGACTTGAAAAATACTTCGATCAGTGCCATTGTAACCCAAAACAATGCCGATCCAAAATAAAATAGCAACCACTTGCTACCAGGATTTTTGCGGTACGGCCAAGAGCTTACTATAGATAAAATCAATGAAATCTGCGCAATTACCGCTGTTGCGCCAAAAACTAGTGAAGCCATTTACCTGCTCAAACAGAGGAACAATTGTAGTGTCGCACCATATAAACCAGTTCATTTCTCTTTAGGACAGTTCTATAAATTCACTTTCCGCTACAACCGGCTGCAAAAGTCGAGCCCTTCGTTCCGTTTTTTCAACATATCTCCTAGGAGATGCTTCAAAAATGCGCCTCGGACCCGCTTGAATTTATTGAGCTGCCCTTTGCCGGATCATAGCAGATCATCTTTGGGTGATGGCCATGTTCAGTACTTGTAAAATAATGTCTGCGTCGAGCCAGTTGCACGAATCCCGACAATTCCCCCTTGTCAAGGTTAGTACTTTTTACAATAGTATTTGAGTTGATACGTTTCGCCTCTTTAATAGATAAAAGAATGGGCTACAATTTCATACCTTGTAATCGGGTTCAGTTGTTTTTGCTTCCGCCGGATATGCGCACTTGGCTTAAAGAGGATCACCTCGCGAATTTTGTCATGGATACAGTTGACCAGATGGATCTGGTACCTTTTTACCGGAGTTGTCGTGCAGACTGTAAAGGCGGAAAGCGTTATGAACCATCTGCAATGGTGAGCCAGATATTGTATGAGTATTCCTTGGTGAACGTTCCTGCTACAGGATAGAAAGGCTTTGCGAACAGTTCTGAAGCCAGTGAAAAATGGATGTAATATTGCAGGGATATTTCTTTTTTGATTGCAGTTGCTTGCACTCTGTAGCAGCTTTTCTACAAACAACGCGAAAATTTCGAAATTACCTATTCTTTGACTGTCGGAATCGAATCCGGAAGATAACAATGAGCCGCTTTGAATTGAGCGGCTATTGTATCTGCCCAACAAAAGATCATCAATCAGAATAAGGCGGCAATCAAAATTGTCGCGCAGAAAACTTTTACGGAATCGCGACTCTGACAACCTCCACACCCGATGCCGAACTCAGTTTAGCGAAATAGCACCCTGAACCTAAATGGCCAAGCGAAATCGATTTTGTTCCGGCCGCACAGGTTGTCTGAACGATGCTTCGACCGGAGGCATTGATCAGGCGGAATTCTGTCTTGTTTTTTGCTGGCGAGGCAAAGAGAAGCATTGCCGATCCTGAAGGTGCCACTGTCATTCGCAATCCGGCTTGTGCCTTTTCCATAGTTGAAGGGCGCGACGAATTTACGGCGTCAGGGCTTTTGAAAAGATTGAATTCCGACATACTCGTAAATGCCGCGCCATTGCAGGAACTGATGGCGAGGAACTTCACATAACGTCCTTTTACCGCTGTCGGCAGGACGACCCGTTGTGCTGCACCCGTCTCGGTTAGTTCACCGCTCACGGCGGGGCTGCCCCAGCTTGATGTGTCGTCTGACACGAAGAACTCAAATTTGTCAACCATTCCGTTGTCGCCGCCGTCCGTGCGGCCGGTGTACGTAAAGGCCGTTACGTCAGTCTCCGCACCTATGTCGATGACTACCCAATGCGGAAGGCTGTCTGTCGTTGGCGAATACTGAGTATGCCAGATCGTGGAAGTATTTCCATCGAGAATATTTGTTGCAGGACCATCGCTGTTCTGGCTGTCCCAGGCAATTACTCTCATGCCCGATTGCGGAACCAGTATGTATTGCGGCTGATTGCCCTGAGTCGGCCCGACGACAACACTCACATATGTAACAGTGCTTGCGCCACCTATCGATACATTGGTCTGCTTCGCCTTTACAGATGAAACAACTGCGATACCTTTGTAGTCAATCACCGATATGCTGTCGATATCGCCCGATCCGCTGGCTGTATCACATGCCGTGATCTTGAGGAAATATTTGAGCGGATTGCGTGTGTCGAATCCGAAGGAGAGATTGGTAAGATCGTAGCCGAACTGCATCGATTCTGTGTGCGATACGCCATCGGCCCAGGTTCCGAGCATCGGGACGCTCCCGTTGCCCGCAAATTTGAAATGGTCGCAATCGGTCACTTGATCCGGAACTGTTGCATTGGTATCGGCGGCAATTCCAACGCTTATCTTGATCTGCTCGCGCTTGGAATAATTCATTGCGATCTTCATCACGCGGTCGGGGGAATAGTCCTTGTCGTAGTAATAGAATTCGGCACCGCTTCCGGCAATCTTGAGCAGGCGGTACGGGATGTAGATGCAGCCTGAGTTATCCCAGTCGGCACCCCATGAATTCAGCATGATGAGTGCGCCTTTTTCCCAGGTTGACATATCGCTGCCGGTGTTGTCTTCTATCACGCCGTCGCCGTCGAAATCCCAGCCGATGCTGTCGTCATAACCGGCCCAGACTGTTCCGTGATCGACCGACGGCCCGAAAGCTGTGAGAATGTGTTTTCCTGCGCCATATTGACCGCTCGGAATTGTCACGTCATTCCAGCCTTCCGATGCTACACCGGCACCGGCAACGCCACCAGCCGCAAAGGAAGTGTCGCCCCAGTGATCATTCATCCATTGCTTGAGAATGATCAGATTGTCGGGTGTATTGAGAGTCAGGAAGCTGTTTTTTGTGATGCGGTTGTTCATTGCCGCGCGCCAGTTGTCGTAGCCCTGCATCCAGCCGTAATTCTGTGTCACATCGGGGTCTTCGTCAACATTGCCGTATATGCTTGAATATGTCGGGCCGCCGTACTGGAGCACGTTCGGGATGCCGTTGTTTTCGGCCATTTCGTCCTTCGAAGATCCCTGATCGGTCAGCATCCATGTGAAATGTGATGGAAACATATTGGCAGAATCGGATCCGTCGGCGCGCAGGTAGCAGTTGCGTTCATATCCAAACATATTGCAAATGCGCGAAGCCGAACCGCATGAACCGCCATCCTGATTGAAAACCGGGTGCATCCACTTGTCATGGGAATGGTCGATTTTCGATGGCAGAGCAGCAGCGGTTTTGGCAAGGTTATGCCGATATTTCGTTACATCGTTCATATCGAGCGGGGGTTTGACCGTTGGTTCGGTATAGCCGCCTGCGATCCACGGCGTTCCGTTTGGGTCAGGGTTGAGATTAGTCAATGCAGAAACGCTGCAAACTCCCAGAAAAACCAGTGTCAGTGAACGCATATATTTCCCTTCATGTATATGTTTCATGG
>CAIOZP010000421.1 GCA_903862805.1 uncultured Fibrobacterota bacterium | reverse complement strand
GGACCGACGAAGAAATTTTCCCGGATAAAAAACGATCTGTATCCGAAACAAAAAACGAAAATGCTTCTTGACAAAAAGAGAATAGTTCTGCACATCTGCTGTGCGCCCGACGAGGCCTGGGCTCTCGCATCTGTCAAGGAAGAATTCGATGCCACGTGCTTCTTCTGCAATCCAAACATCCACCCGCTTGACGAATATGAAAAACGCCGCACAGAAGCAGAGCGCACCGCAGCAATGTTCGACTCGCCATTTTTTTGCGACGACTACAATCCGACGATATGGCACAACGCCGTAAAAGATCTGCGGCACACGGCCGAAGCCGCCGAGCGCTGCTGGGAATGTTATCGCATCCGCCTTGAACGAACCGCCACGTTTTGTGTCAGTTACGGCTACGAAAGATTTGGAACCGTGCTTAGTGTCAGTCCTCATAAAAACATTTTAAAGATTGACGAAATGGGAATTCTCGCCGCGAGTACCGCCGGTATCGAGTACGTTCCGTTTTCATTCCGCAAAGATGATGGTTTTAAAAAGAGTGTCGAGCTTTCAAAACAGCTCGGTATATATCGTCAGAACTATTGTGGGTGTGAACTCAGTCTTGCCGAACGCGACATCCGCTTTGCCCTGCGTGCAAAAAAAACCCGCGCCTGAAATCAGGCGCGGGATATGAACCGAAATGCGATCGGCTTACCAACCTATGCACATGCTCAGTCCTATTTCAACAGGGTTGTAATCTCCGCCTTTTTTATCGGTTACCGTTTTTTCGCTGAGGCCTATTCCTTCGGTGTGCGTGATGTCGGTGATGTGTACCGGCAGGGCATCGACGCCGACGTGTGCATCGACGCTGAACCGTGTCTTCATGGTACGCATTGCGATCAGGCCGAAGTTTACGTAGGGCATAAGTCCGAAGCCCGGATCCTCACCAGACACGATCAGGATTCGCGGGGACATTCCACCGCCGATATATGGCGTGACGGTTCTGTCATTTGATGGGTGCCAGGCTCCACCGAGCGTGAACGACATTCCGGAGAAGCTGTAATGATCAGCAGGGTTGGACGCGAGAAGCGTGTTTACTCCAAGGTTTGCAAAGAAATTTCGGTTGTCAAACTTCATGTCGTAACCGACTTCGGCCATAGGATCGAAACGCTCTCCGCTGACAATTGGATAAGTGAATCCGAACTTGATACTTTTGATCCGCTCTGTTGCTTTACGATTCTTTTCGGCGTCTTCTTCTTCTTTAGTCACATTGGAAAGAGTGGTGGTTTCATCGGTTGTTTTGCGAATGCAGAGAGCGCGGGCGAGGCGGTCAAGTGCTTCAAAGACATCGTTCATTCCCTCGGCTTTGATGTGTGCGGTGTACATCGGACCGTTTTGCGCTGAATACCTAATTCCCTCTATCTGGAAGATTGTGTCGACGCCGATAATGTTCAATAAAATGTATTCGTCCGCGCCGCAGGCCTTTGCCGCAGCCGTGTAATTGCCTTTTGCGCTGTCGAGCGCTGCTGAAGAAATCTTGTACTGAACCGGAAACTCGCCCGAAACCTGCGTGAAGGTTTGAAGCATCAGTTCCGAGATTACGCCGCCTTGAGTTGGCAGTACATTTACAACATTTGCCGGAAACACTGCGACCGTTGCCGCCGCTTTGATACACATTGCCGCTGCAAGCATTGTCAGTCCGGCTTTCGGATTCAGAATACGCATGGTAGCCTCCTTGAAGTTCTGTTACGGATCTGTCTTTGTTGATCCGTAAGGCAGAATGTGCAAGGTCGGTGCCACTGAAAATCATGGCAAACCGAAGGCTTTGCGCTGTCGCCTGCTACCAATCTGGGGCGAAACAGTTATCGAATGGGTCGCGAAGCGTAGCCAAGGTAGCTTAAAAGGATATTGCCGCGTTAGAAACAGAGGCGCAATAAAATCCGGGATGCTCTTGAAAAGCGGATATTTATCAGGTCAAGGATTTGGTCGCAACATTGGACGGGTGTTTCAGTCGCCAGAGGAGGGCATATTTTCTGATCCAGATGACCGCCGCAAAGTTGATGTCAATATCGCGTCGGAGCATGTGAGAGAGTTTTTGTCTGTAACGCTCGATTTCATTCAGCTGCTGTCGGTTGTCGAAGCACATTCTACATTTCCCTTTGCGATATTGTTATTTTATCGGCAATATCCGAAGCGGGCTTGATGGTATCGTCAAATAGAATTCAGCCGCAGGGACAAACAGGAATGAACTTTCAAACAAAGGATTGCGAAATGATACCGGAGAAAATCGAAGGCGCAGCTGTTCCGACAAAGGCAAATGTCTATTTCGGCGGCAAGGTTGTTTCTCATTCGCTGGTGTTTTCGAACGGGACAAAGCAGACTCTCGGCTTGATCTATCCTGGCACATATAACTTTTCGACCGGCGGGCCGGAGCGTATGGACATCGTTGCCGGATCTGCACGCTATCGCCTTGCCGGAAGCAATGAATGGATAGGCGTGGTGGCTGGATCGGGCTTTGAGGTCGCAGGTAATTCGAGTTTCGATATAGAAGTAGATTCTTTGAGCGAGTATCTCTGCTCGTATCTCTGATAAAAATTTCCCTGATCCAAGATGTCTGCCTCCGGAATCAGATCCGGAGGCTTTTTGGTTTTGGAGTACCGCACGAAAAACATATTTCACCCCTTCTGCCAAGTGTTTTGTCAATCTTGTATCTCCAAATTATTTCTTCTATTTTGATTTGAGGAAACAAGGATGACGGATCACTTAACGACAAACCGGTGCTGAACTTTTAGGTAGATTTGTGAAATTGCAAAGCCTTGATATTGGTGATCGTAAGTTGTCGGCCTTATAAAGCTAAATAAAATTGAAATGACGAGAATGTTTGTAATGGCCTACGAAAATCAAAACCGAGAAGCCCCCCAGTGGGGGCGGCCGAAGGCGGGGGGGTGGGGTCACATCTTCCTTGGCGGGTCTAAGGGCTGGCTAAGCCCTTCCTTCTTATTTTTCTCACGATTATCTTGTTGTCAATGAGCACAAAGCCAAAAGCAAAACCCAAAACAAATAAATCGCGATTCACCGAAGGACTCGACGAATGCCAGCGGGAGGCGGTTCTTCATAACGAAGGGCCGATGCTTATTCTCGCTGGTGCGGGATCGGGCAAGACTCGTGTGCTAACGCACCGCATAGCTCGGATGATTCAGGAAAAGGTTGCGCAGCCGGAAGAAATTTTGGCGGTAACTTTTACCAACAAAGCAGCGCGTGAAATGAATGAGCGTGTTGCCGATCTTGTTGGCAAAGATGCGGCGGCCAAAATGACCATCTCGACTTTCCACAGTTTTGGCGTGAAGGTTCTGCGCGAAGATGGTGCAGCGGCTGGCATTGGAAAGAACTTCACGATCATTGACGACAACGATCGCACATCGACCATGAAAAGCATTTTACGCTCGACTGGTCGGGCCAAAACCGACGGCGATCATTCGGAGTTTTTGCAACGGATAAGTCTTGCGAAAAACGCTTCGCTCTCACCTTCGGAGTTTGCGGCAACAAGTCCAGATGATCGGCGCACGGCTCGTGTTTACGATGCGTACAAAAAGATTTTGGTCAAGCAGCAGTCGGTTGATTTTGACGATTTGCTTCTGCTACCGCTTGAGATTTTCTCGCGTCATCCAGAAATTTTGGCGAAGTACCGCAAGCGTTACCGCTTCATTTCAATTGACGAGTTCCAAGACACAAACGCGGTTCAGATGAAACTTGCGCGACTACTTTCCGAGCCGCTGAACAACCTCACTGTAGTGGGCGACGATGATCAGTCGATCTATTCGTGGCGCGGTGCGCAGGTTGACAACATCCTTTCGTATCCTTCTCTTTTTGACAGGTGCAAAACCGTTGTTCTTGGATACAACTATCGTTCGACAAAACAGATTGTCGAAGGCGCGCAGGGCGTGATCGTGAAAAATCACAAGCGCCGTGCGAAGCAGATCAACGCCGCCGCTGGCGATGGGAATCCGATTGAAACCTACAAGGCTGCCGACGAGCTTGACGAAGCGAAATGGGTTGTGGCAACAATAAAGCGTCTGGAAAAAGACAGTGGTTTTGCCTACACAGATCAGGCGATTTTATTTCGCACCAATGCGCAAATGCGGCGCTTTGAAGAAGAGCTTCGCATTGACAAGATTCCATATAAAGTGCAAGGCGCGATGAGCTTTTTTGATCGCAAGGAAGTGAAAGATGTCTTGGCTTATGTGCGGTTCTTTGCCAACACCAACGACGAAATTTCGCTCGAACGCGTGCTGAAAGTTCCGAACAAAAATATTTCGCCGGCAAGTATTGAAAAGCTCGAAGCACTTGCAGGATTTCGCCGAATGAGTTTGTGGGAAGCCTTCGAGCATCACGCCGATGCCGAAGGAATTACCTCGTCGCAGGCAGAGAATATTGAGAAGCTGCGGGTGTTTTATCGCAAGTACAAAGCGGGATTCGACCGTGGCGAACTGTCGTCAACGCTGCGTGCGATCCTTGACGAAACAGGATATATCGAAGCCGTAAAGCGCGCCTACAACAACGAGCCGTCGCTTGAAATGCGATTGGAAATAATCGAGGAAATTGTTCACGGACTTGAGCTGTTTGAAAAGCGCAGCAAGACTCGCGAGTTGTCAAGCTATGTCCAGGAAATTTCGTTAAGTGCCAACGAAGAATCTGAGAACGCCGATGCACGACAGCGTGGTGTTACACTTATCACCATGCACAAAAGCAAAGGTCTCGAATGGCCGGTGGTGTTCATTCCCGATCTCGACGACAAAACGCTGCCATCGGCTCGCGCCCTTGCCGAAGGCGGACTCGAAGAAGAGCGGCGCCTGTTCTATGTGGCAATGACACGCGCACGGCGCCGTCTGTTTCTTTCATGGCCCGGAAGCCGCGAGGTCCGCAAGCAAATGATCGAGACCCAGCCCTGCCGCTTCGTTTACAATATTCCCGAAGAGTGTCTCGATGGAAAGATCGGCGAAAAGCAAGATGCAGAGCGCGAGGTCTTCGTCGATAATTTCTTCGCCGACATGCAGAAAATGTTTTCAACCGGCGGCAAACCAGCGCACAAAACCCCGCGAAAAGATTTGTCGGAATATCCTTACGATGCCGACTTGTCGGATGATGAATAGCACATATTATCTGGAGGAATAGCATGACGGCACAGATGGTTCATTTCGGAATCAGTGTTTTTGATCTTGATCGGTCAGTGGAGTGGTATTGCCGGTACTTTGGATTCGTTGAAACCAAAAGGTTCAACAAGCCGGAGCTGGAGATAAGCGGAGCGACACTGACCCTTGGCGACGGCATGCTCGAAATTCTCGCGCCGTTTCGCATTTGTAAATCGGATGCATCTGCAGGCGGGCTTATTGAAAATCTCCGTAATGTCGGATCGAATCATTTCGCGTTGAGTGTCGATTCCGTTGCCGAATGCTTTGGACAAATGAAAACCGATGGAGTCTGCATGGTATCGGAACTCATCGGAGGGAAATTCTTTTTCTGCAAAGATCCCGACGGAACTCTTGTCGAAGTGAAACAGGCCTGATTCTACGGGCATTCGTATTGCGTCAAGCTGGTGATCTACATTTCGACAAAATCGACCTTGCGCTTTCTGGCATCCTTGCCGGGATCTGAGAAGAACGCGAAAAGAATTCCGAATACAAGTATCAGCGCACAGACCCTGAAGGTATGCGAGAAGGCAAAGGCTGCCTGTCGCTTGAAGCTCGCCTTTACAAGCGGATACAGACGCATGGCTTCGGCCTTTTGCTTCTCATAAACCTTTTTGACTGCCGGTTTCATCATGTCACTGCTTTGATCGATCGCTTCCGCTTCCTTTTTGTCAAGCAGACGCGACATGTCTGCCTGACTTGGAATGCTCCGTTGCGTGCCGGATCCGCTTTCCGCGGCGGCGAGTCGTGCAGAGAATTCTTTTTTTGCAGATGGTTTCAGCACTGTGCTTGACTGGATAAGAGCCGATGTTTCCTTGACTGCCACCGGGATCAATTTGTCAAGTGATCCGTTGAACAGAGTCACGACTATTGCCGCGCCGAAGACATTGCCGAGTACGCGGGTCATATTTCCGACACCTGAGGCGATGCCGGATTTTTCCGGCGGCACCGAGCGAAGTGTTGCGACCACAACGGTTGACGCTGAAACGCCCATGCCAATTCCGCATACGACCATGCGAATGATCAGGTCGTTCATGGTTGACGCTGGCGTAAGCTGGGAGAAAAGCACCAGCGCCAGCACGAAGAACGCCATGCCTGCAACGGTGAACCACATGCTGCCGACTTTGTCGGAGAAGTAGCCTGCGAGGATCGAAAACCCGATTGACGAAATGGGAATGATTGAAACGGTTATTCCCGCTTTGAGCTGAGACATGCCGAGGATTTCCGTGAGAAAGAACGAGAGGAAGAAGACGCCGTCCATGGTGCCAATGCCGATCATGAAAAGCGTAAGAATCCCTCCAACAAACGACGGCGTTTTCAGCATCGAAAGCGGAAACATCGGCTCGACACTGAACCGTTCGTTCACGACGTAGAGTCCTAAGGAGATCAAGGCGAAAACGAACAGCCTGATGATGTAGAAAGATGTCCAGCCATATTGGTTGGCCTCGATCAGCCCAAGTGTTATGCAGAGTGTTCCGGCCATCAGCGACATTATTCCACCGACGTCGATGTGACGGCTGGCGGTTTCGTCGAAGGATTCCTCAATAAGGAATGCGGTCATTATAACCGCCAGAATCCCGATTGGAATGTTGATATAGAAGATCCACTGCCACGGGAAATACTGTGCGATTATACCACCGAGCGACGGCCCGCTTGCAGCTGCGAGCGCCGAGATTGCCGCCCATATTCCGACGACTGCGCCGCTTTTTTCAGCGGGGAAAAGGCGGATTGCCATTGGCATTGTTACTGGCACTACCATTGCGCCGGCGAGCCCCTGAAGCACGCGGAAGAATATTAGCCATTGAACCGTGGTTGCCTGTCCGCAAAGAAACGAGGTGACGATGAAAAAGACGAGTCCGAGCAGAAAGATTTTCTTGCGCCCGAACTGATCGGCCAGACGGCTTGCTGCGATCAGGCAGACCGCAAACGCAAGGTTGTAGCCCGAAACAACCCATGAAATTTCGCTCACGTCGGCGGAGTAAAAACGCGTCATTACAGGAAGAGTGATACTGACAATCGTGGTGTCGAGAAGGGCAATAAAAAAGCCCAGCACCACGCTGAAAAAGGAGAAGAAGTCGCGGTAGGATTTGAATATCATAGTCGATCGATTCGTTTGGTTTGACTTGCCGGAAACAGGCGACTGGCATCATGCGAAAACAGTTGTTTCGCAAAGAAGCCAACGCAACAGGCTCCGAAAATACAATCGGCCTTTATCGCTTCGCGCATCTGCCACCAAAAATCATGAATGAAAAGCGGACTTCACAATGGTGCCATTTACGACGCCCCGGACAATTCGGACTTCAGAACGAAAATCCGCCGCCGATGGAAAAGGTCGGACGTTTCTTGTTGTCGATGTTGAGGTCGGCGTTGACTGTAAAGATTTCGACCGGAGTGAAGCGAACCGTTAGTCCGCCGATCTCTGTCGTGGTATGACCACCGGCGAGAAACGCGACTTTCGTGGTGTCGGCTTTGGTCGTGCGTCCGGAATCTTGGAAAACATCGGTGAGGCTGCTGCCACGGCCCTTTCCTTTACGGGAAGCGGTGACATAAACGCCAACATTGAACATGCGATTTATGTCGGTGGTAATTTTGAATGTTCCGGCATCGGCGTTGGGGCCGATCTGCGCGCCTATTGGCTGGCCGTAGTTTTCCATGTTGTGACTGCCGCCGTAGAAGTGTGTTCCGACCCACGGACGGATGCGCTCGTATTCGGCGGAGAGGTCCACGCGATGGGACGCAAGTGTCCCGAACCATTGGGCACCGGCCGATACCGCCCACTTGTTGCCCCAGTCGTTCGACAGGATCGTCCACGGAGCCGAAATGTCGTCGATAAGCGCCTCTCCGAAAAAACGCAGATTAAGTGGCAGATGCAGATCGGCATCGAAAGAGATCGCGGCATTGTCGCGGTCGCCGAGATAATGCTGCGCAAATGAGAACGGAACAAACGGGATGAAGTAAATCGGTTCCCATGTTCTCGTTTCACCGTAGTAATCGGGGCGAAGCGAATCGGTTTGTGTCTGCGCAGATGTGCTACCGTAGAGGATCATTTCGTTTATGCCGAACACGAGATGTTTCTTGAACAGTGGCACCTGCAGGCGATGTGTGTAGAAATATTTCGGCAGCTCTCTTTGCATGTACAGACGACCGACAGTGTGCACATATTCAAACGCGCCGAGGTGCATTATCGTCCTTGCGTAAAGCGCCGGTGCTGCGCTGTCGCTCCATGTGACCTGATAAAGCTGCGCTGGGCCGGACGATATGTGGTCGATGCCCATTTCGAGGCTGATTCTCTTCATGTCAAGCGAGATTCCGCCGCGAAAAATGTCGGAGGATCTGATCGTGCTGGTTTTTGTGCTACGGCCGTAAAGGTTGTACGGGTCGCCGTTGTAAGGCTGATAACTGCTTCGCGGATAAGATGTGTCGTTGTCGTAGTCTGACCACACGGAGATGTCGGTGTAGAAAGAAAGGTTCCGCAGATGTCCGGCAAACTCCGGATTGATTGTTCCTCTTCCGGCAAGGCGGGTATTGTTTTTTGTATCCACCGTTGATGCTTTGCCGGTTCCGAGCAGGGAAAGATCGAGGTAGCTGTTTATGTCATGATCGGCTTTGTTGAAGGCATACAGATTTCGTGCGCCGGTCAGCTTTCGCACGAGGCGGTCGATCTGCGTGCGTTCGGCCGGTGTGAACCAGGTTCCGATTGCAGAGTCACAGGAGGTGACGAACTTCAGCACCTCGGCACTTTTCATCGGCTTTGAATAGAATGATGCCGGAAGCGGGACGCCGCTTCTTGTTGAAAGTCGGACCAAAAGCATGTCGGTGTTGTTGTCGGTGCGGATCGAAGGTGCGTAGGCCGCGAAAGTTGTTGCGGCGAAAAGGATCGTGACTGCTAACGCTTTACGTAGGCGCATTGATGTTCCTTGTTCAGTTTTGCAAGGAGATTTTTCAGATAATCCCAATGACGTTTGACATAAATGATTCGGAAGCTATCTTCCGGCACATGGTAGGCAAGACCTTTGTGGCAGTACGCGGCGGCGGCATTGTGATCGCCACGGTTCATTGCGGCGAGTGCTGCTGCCTGATACGCCGAAAGAAGATCAGACCAGTTTACCGGATTTCTTTTGAAGGAAGTCTCGGCAAGGACACGCGCTGCATTCTCGCATTCGAGTTCGCGCTTGAGCGCAAGAAGCGCACGGATATGCATCCGCTGAAAAATAGTATTTCCATGCCATGTTTTCAAAGAAACGAGGGCGATGGAATCGGTCTGGGCGTATTGTTTGCGGTCGTACAGAATCCATCCGAGCACGTTTCTTGATCCGAGGCCGAGTGCCGACGTGTCGCTTGCCGCAAGCTTGATTTCGTCAAGACCGTTTGACTCGCGTTCGGCATTCCCCGGAATGAAGCTCAGGCTGCTTCCTACATAATAATTGTAAACGCCGATACCCAGCGCCGCTGGAAGAAACGATGGATTGGATGATCGCGCATCGGAAAGAATGGACGCCGCGTGATGCGAATCGCCGAGTCCGCCCAGAATGTTTCCCTGTTTTGTTTCGACGAGGGCCTTCATTCCGAGTACGCTGCCGAGATAGAAACGGCAGTTGTAATTGCCGCATGGATTTCCGCACTCGTTCTGAAAAAAGGCGATTGCGCTGTCGGCAGTTTCGATGAAGGCATCGCCTTCTATTTCGTAGGATTCGTAATCGACAAGCTTTGTCTGGAAGGTCGTGATGATCATGTAGCGCGCGAAGTCGTCCAAAGAATCTTTGCGCAGTCTGGCGCGATAGTAACTGTCGGCTTCGGTGTAACGCTGGGCCACGACAAGCCGTTCGCCGTCATCAGCGGCATACAGGCATGAAACAAGGCTTGTCATAAGCAGAAGGAACTTCATCTTCCGATGCCGCCGCGAACGTTCTGAATTGTCAAAATCTCGTGAGCAATATACGAAATTGCTACGCCCCAGATACGCAGAAAATGAAAAAAATGCCAGAATAAATGATCCCCTGTTGATGATCCGCAACCTTCAGATCTGCACCGGTTTTCGCGGCATCGGAGCATACTTTCACTTCCCTGAAATATCTTTGGCATTGTTTTCACGGGCCGATCCGCCCATTGGTTTTCATCAGGACAGGTATGAAAAAACGCTATATAGCTGCAATCGTTTCTCTTTCGCTTCTGGGACTTGCCGTTGGCGGGTATTTTGTCGCCAGATTCATGTTCAACAGATATTTCCTTGAGGAAGGAACACGGCTTGTCAACCTTGACAAAAAGGGACTTCTTTCAACCGAATATGGCGCAGCGTGGGAAGACGTTCTCCAAGGCGATCGTATGTCACGTCAGACCGATCAAATGTCTGGCGGACGCGGAACAGGTTCAGGCGTCAAGGTTCGCGTGGTGAGCGGCACGGTCAGCGGAGAGTATCCCTCTTTGTCAATCGTGCGTCGCCTAAACGAAGTGCGCTTTTATGCCAACACAATAGAGATACGTGATCGCTGCGATAGGGAAATCGCGTTGATCCGAACCGACCACACAAGAGCTGGCTACGACGAATTTCCAAAAACAATAATCACTGCCCTTGTTGCTGCTGAAGACGAAAACTACTGGAACAATCGGCTCGGTTTCGAGTTCGACAGTTTCATGCGGGCTGTCTGGGGATCGGTGAAAGATCTCTTTGTAAGAGGCCGCATCTCTTCGCCGCGCGGGACATCAACAATAACCCAGCAGGTAGCGAAACTCTTTTTGTCCAAAATTGACGGAGACGGAAGAAGACACGCCAGCCACTCTCTCGACCGCAAACTCCACGAACTGAAAATCTCGGCGGCACTTCGCGAAGAATATCGCCCGCAGGAAATACTCGAAGTCTATCTCAATCACTGCGTGGCCAGCGACTACGGACTTATCGGAGTGAAGGATATTTCGGAAGGTCTTTTCGGCAAACCGATGAACAGGCTTTCCGATGCCGAGTGCATCTACATCGCACGAATGGTCAAGTGGGGACGCAACGTCCCCGACAAAATCCGTCGCCAGTGCCACATTGACATGCCGCGAATGGCCGCTGCACTCAAGTGGGATGCCGCAAAGCAGAAGCAGGTGCTTGATCAGCTCGACAGGCTGACATTTACTCATCCGCGACAGATCAAAACTGACTACGGCCAGCTTGTCGATCTTGCCAACGAATTTTGGCTTCAGCATCTGGCGAAAGACAATGGAATGGATTCGGCTTCGCTTGAGCAGATGAATCTTCTCGATCCATCTTCGCTTGTCAGACGCAAAGGCAGCATGACGATAAAGCTGACCATAGATCTTCCTCTTCAGAAGGAACTGGAGCGTCTCGTGAATGCGCGCGGGTATGGTCAGGACACAACTATCCGAACCGACGTGCGTGTCGGAAGTGTCGCCACAGATGTGCTGTCGGGGAAAGCTCCGGTTGACACGATGAGAAAGATCGAGGTGCTGCATTCCGCACAGAGTTTCAGCGAAAATGGCGAAGGCGTCGTCGCTCAACTTGCGGCTGGCGATACCATGGTCAGCAATATCCGGTATCAGAAAGAAAGTAACGGAAAATACCGTCGAAGCTGTTTCTATTACACACGCCGCAGCATGAAGGTTGACGGTCAATATTTTTCGTACTGCATTCTCGATGCGCCAAGCGGGAAGCTTTTAGCATATTATTCGCGTGATAAAATCGGATCGCGCCTTGCCGGACTGATCCGCAACAGCATACCCAACGGATCATCAACGGCGAAGCCGATTTTCAATGCGCTGAATTTCGATTTAGGAAATTTCAACCCGTGCAACAAGTGGAGCGACGAGTGCGATGCTCCAGCCGGAGTTCGCTGGGCGCACACGGTCAACCGCGCGACCGGAGAGGTGACATACGCAATCGGCGGCAGCACCGGAAACGGATACAATGTCCACAATCACGGTAGCGTCTTCGAAGGAAATCAGTACATCTTCGAGCACCTCGCAAGTTCCAACAATGTGCTCGGCGTTGAAACGGAATATCGCCTCGACCGCCAGGTTTTCAACCTTTTGGGCGGCGTGCGTGATGAAGCATTTCAGACAGGGCAGTTCCTCGACAGGATCGGCGTGAAAGACAGGATCGCAAAGCTGTTCGGTGGCGGAATGATCACCGGTGTTCGACTCTATAAAGAACTTGCGAGAATCGTCGGAGCCGATGTTGACAGCGCAACAGCTTACGGAAAACGCGTGCCAGTTTCCGACAGCCTCTATTCCGTTGCACTGGGAACATTGGAACTGACATTGTATCAGCAGGCACATCTGTTCAATTGTCTCTATGGCAACGATCTGATAGAAAAACCGGCGATGCATCCTTCGCTTGTTATTGAATCGATAGACATCGGAGGATCAAAAACCGTGCTGGCCGACATCGACACCGTTCGTAAATTCCACCCATTCTCCGATATCCAGAACCTTCGCCCGACATGGCTTGGGCTGCACAAACGACTTGTCTCAAACTCCGGCGACGGTCTTTCGACGTTTGACATCGCAGGTGCCGACAGTGGCAGCGCCGTACCTGACACGGTTTTTTCACCTGACATTCTCCGGCTTTCAGCCGTACCGTCAAATTTCGCCAAAAGCGGAACCACCGACGATGTCATGCGCCCGTATAACGTCGATGTGACAAGTAAAAAGCGAACCAACTACGGCCTTTGGAACGCGGTAATAAGAATTGACCTCTCAAAATTTTCCGGTGCCGCGTCCTCAGAGATTCACGATCTCACAATTGCCTGCGCCGGAGAATGTAACGAAGCCAACACCGGAGTTCGTGACGGCAAAACTCTCCATAAATTCCTTTCTGCCGGACTTCTTCACGAAGCAGGGGTTCCGGTTCCGGAAGGTTTCTTTGGTG
>CAIOZP010000420.1 GCA_903862805.1 uncultured Fibrobacterota bacterium | reverse complement strand
CCGGACTTTAGTGGCTCTACAGCTTGCTTCTATCGTGCCACAAACCAAGTTCAGTTTACAAAAAATGAAAGGAAAAGAATTTATGAAACAGTGTACATGATGCGAGATACTATTTTGGATGAAGCGGGGCAAACGTTGTCCCCAAAGGCTGCTCTGCGCCGGGCAATTGTGATCTGGCTAAAGAGAAACGAACTGATTTCTATTAACCGTCACAGTGAGTGTTACCCTGTTTAGGATGACAAATGGTCCCATTATTTTTCGCCGCGACAGTAATACGCGTGCGCCATCTCCGGCGCCATCATCACCACTCCGACGATTACCGCCGCGATCATTTTCAGAAAACCTCGTTTCATTTCGACTCCCTTTACTGTGTTGAGAAACTCTGATTGCCACTGTTTTATTGTTCCAAATATAACGAAACAGCCTCGATGCACCTTTGCATTTCAGGCAGTGTTTCTTCTACTGACCTTTACATTTTCGGCATCTTTTCTTCAGATGTGGCCCTTGCGACTTGTTTTGGTGACAGGGATCACAAAAACCACTTACGCAGAATAGAAAAGGCCCCATCTCCCTTGCGGAAAAATGAGGCCCTTTCGTGCTGAGGTATGCATATAAATCCAACTAAAAAATCGGATTTTCCTGTCAAATTAACTGGACCAGCTCACGTCTCTTGAATCTTAATCATCTATTGGGACATTAGGTTGATGGGCTGTAAATTTGGGGTTGAAAGAGAGATCGTTGCGACTCCGGTTTGGGATTCATCATCCTTTGTTCTTCCGGTAATATCTTCCCCGACTTCCGGCAAAGTATTCCTGTCTCAATATCGCTTCAGCTTTCACTATTAATAGAGCGGCCATAAAAGTTATTGACACGTTCCGCTGTCACATCAGCGGGGAGAGCAATCTTGCGAGCTGCTCGACCATTCTCTCCCCCACTCCGCGTTCGGCGTATGAATCGGTGGTGATCTCGCTGCAATCTTCGATGTCGGCCAGAAAGGTTTCTTCAAGCTGCCGCACGATGTCGATGTCGTAGATGAATGCGTTGATCTCGAAGTTCAGTTCAAAACTGCGGATGTCCATGTTAGCCGAACCAACCGACGCGACTTCGCCGTCAACGCAGATCACCTTGCTGTGCAGGAATCCCTTTTCGTAGGTGAAGCAGCGTACACCGGCGTCGATGATGTCACCGACATACGACATTGTGGCTCCGTAAACAAAACGCTGGTCGGGATTTTTCGGGATCATCAGCCTTACATCAATTCCCGACATCGCGGCGACACGAAGGGCGGCAAGGATCGGTTCATCGGGGATAAAATACGGCGTCTGGATATAGATGCTTCGTTTAGCCGAAGTGATCATCCTGAAAAACCCGTTGTGGATCGCATTCCATTTCCAGTCTGGGCCGCTGCTGACTATCTGCATCCGGCTGTTTCCGGTGTGTGGAAGCTCGTGAACCGAGCTGCCAAGGATGATTCCGCGCTCGCGTGCCGCGAACTGCCAGTCGAGCAGGAAGCAGGCTTCTATTGATCTGACCGCGGGGCCGCTTATGCTCAGATGCGTGTCACGCCAATAGCCGAAACGACTGCTGCGTGAACGGTATTCGTCGCCAATATTGAAACCGCCGAGCCATGCGGATTTCCCGTCAACGATACAGATTTTCCGGTGGTTCCGGTACTTGAGCTGAAAGCGGAACGGTGGAATATATGGCCGGAAGAAACATGCGACGCGTCCGCCTTTTCTCACAAGTCCCGAAAAGAACCTGCGTGAAAGCCGCCATGTTCCCATGCCGTCGTGAATGATCTTCACCTCAAGCCCTTCAAGTGCTTTCTCCTCAAGAATCGAAAGGATCTCGCGTCCAGTTTCGTCATCGCGGAAGATGTAATATTCCATGTGGATGCTTTTCCGCGCTTCGCGAAGCCCGCGGCAGAGATCGGAGAATTTACTATTGCCGTCAGTAAAGATTCCTATGTCGTTGCCTTCGTGCAGAACCGCTCCGGCTTCGTTCCAGTGAAGACGCACCAGATCCGACCAGCGCCATCCGTCGTTGTTTTTTCCAGACGTATCGTTTTCGCCAAGCTCGGCTCGGTGACGTTCATCGGCGATGCGTTTGCGCATGACGAGATTGCGTTTGCGCGGGCTTCGTCCGACTGTAAGGTAGAACATGAATCCGATTGCCGAACTGAGAAGAATGAGCAGTATCCAAGCCCATGTCGCCGATGGTCGGCGGCGTTCCATGAGCAGTAGCACAACTATCAAAAATGTATTTACAAGAAGGATCGAATATGTAATTACAGTATGCATTTTGTTATGTCTGTCCGCAAAAAATCCAAAGTCAGCCGACGACATTTGTGAATCATTCACCGCCGTGAGGCTGGCCATGGTTAATTTACTACATAGACAGTTGCAAATGTCAGGAAATACTGGTGCCCGATGCAGCACGGCCAAGCACGTCTGCAACTACCCTGCCGAGTTCACTCATGCGATAAGGCTTGCGGAGATTGCCTGCCAGACCATTCTTTCTCATCGCCTCAAGATCGTCTTCTTTGGAGAAGCCCGACGAAATGATGATCTTTGCATCGGGTGCAAGTTGACGAATTTTACTGAACGCCTCTTTGCCGCCCATTACCGGCATTATCATATCGAGGATCACAAGGTCTATCGAATCCTGATTTGCGGTAAAGACATCAAGTCCGATGGAACCGTTTTCGGCGGTCAGCACGCTGTATCCGAGTTCCTCCAACATTCTGCACAGAACCTTGCGCACCATGTCCTCGTCGTCGATCACGAGCACTTTACCGTCTCCATGAACGAATTTTTCGGAACCCTCTGCGACTTTGCTCACCGATGAGGAAATAGGCAGATTTATCTGAAAGACGGTGCCGATACCAAGTTCGCTCCAGACCTTTATCTCGCCGTGCATATCCTGTATGTAACCGTAAACCGCCGACAAGCCAAGCCCCGTACCCTGCCCTTGCGGCTTGGTAGTAAAGAACGGTT
>CAIOZP010000419.1 GCA_903862805.1 uncultured Fibrobacterota bacterium | reverse complement strand
TTGACAAAGCGAGAGAATAGCAGGCTTCAGCTGAATCATAGGCAGTGAGATCTTTGAAAGCCGCTCCGAGATTGTTGTAGAAGATGCCGAGTTGACGTGTTTTTCCGGTGTTGTGTTTTCTCCATGTGTCAATTGCGGCGCTGCTGAGTCTGACTGCGCCTTTAGCATCGCCTTCGGCGCGCTTTACCGTGCCGAGATTGCTTTGCAAAACAGCGACCGATGGATGATCGGAGCCGAGAATGGAGTCGGCAATAAGCAATGATGCAGAGAAGCAAGAGTCGGCACGCTTGTAGTCGGCGAGCTGGCACGAGATGGTTCCGATGTTGCCGAGTGCTGCGGCAAGATCCGGTGACCATTGCCCGCCGGTCTTCCGGAAAACCGACACGGCTTTTGCGTAGTTCGACGAAGCTTCTTTGTAACGACCCGTTCGTACCAGACACTCGGCACGACTGCCGAACAGATTGCCAAGTTCGTTTCCGGATGAGGAATCGCCGGCGAGCAGCACTTCCGCTTTGTCAAGCAGGATCATTGCGCTGTCGGCTTTGTCCATGTCGCATTGTGTCAATGCGATGTCGGTAAGGGCAGCGGCCATCGGCTTGTGATCTGTTGCGCTCTCGGTTTGGAACAATGCCAGCGAAGCAGAAAGATAGACCAACGCCGAATCGTTTCGTCCGCGGCTCCGCATGATGCGACCGATTCCCGAACTTGCCTCGGCTTTTTCTACCGCCAGCGCAGAAGACATAGCAACAACGTCGCGAAAATCAACCTCGGCAGATGTGATTCGCCCGAGATGTTCCTCGACGCGGGCCTTGGCCAGCATGTACCGTGGCTGACTCGGATCTGTCTTTGCCGCACTTTCGTAAGCAGCCAAGGCAGGATTGAGTGCGAATCGCGTTTCGTCAAGCAGGCCGATCAGGAAGTCACGTTCGGCGTCTTGTTTCGCAGTTCCGGCAAGGAGCTTTTCTGCGCTGTCGAGCTGGTTGCGGTCGATGAGGCCGCGCACGGATTTATTGATCGAGAGACCGGCTCCGGCGAGTTCTTTCTGGAGAAGCGCGTAGTTGTCTCGGTATCTTGCAAGGATGCGCCGCAGTTTATCGTTGTCGAGAGACATGCGTGACGAGTCGCTGCTCTTCTGTCTTATCAGTTCTGCGACCGCCGGATTTCCGGCTTCACTTCGGTGCATTTCGATTTCGGCGACGATGCGCTTGGCAATCTCGGCATCGGCTGAATCGTTGACAGCATGCGT
Source organism: uncultured Fibrobacterota bacterium (assembly GCA_903862805.1). GTDB lineage: Bacteria > Fibrobacterota > Chitinivibrionia > Chitinivibrionales > CAIOZP01 > CAIOZP01. The sequence continues at coordinate 1,490 of CAIOZP010000419.1, read as the reverse complement.
GGAAGGGCCGGTCGGCATTAGTTCAAAACGGGATTGCGCTTGTGTCAGAAAACAAAATGCGGTAATTGACAAAAAGGTAATTGTGAAATTGATCTGCATTGTCGCGCCGCACTTTCGGGTCAGGGACATCGATGCTTCATCAACCGGCGATCAGAACGAAAGATTCAATCGCAGGGCGACGTTCAGGACATCTTCGGCATAGAGGTCGAGGTCGGATGCTTCCGACATCTGCTGCCAGCGGATGCTGTTCCGCGAGAAAAATGTGTTCTCCGGTGAATACGGCGCCAGAAAATTGTGCAAAAAAAGCTGGATGCCGAGTTCACCGATCTCGCTATGGGCACCGTTAAGCCAGGTGTGGTTCGCTATTGGAACAAATCCGATTCCCGCATCAGCCTTGACAATAGGAGAATGAAAAATACCCAGAAAGCGATTGCTCATCGAATCGGGGATCAGTCCGGCTCTGCCCGGCAGACCCCAGAAAATTCTGCTGTCGAGATGGAGGGACAGTCGTTCTGTCGGATGGATGTCGAGCGCGAGCTTGGTCACATTCGGTGAAAGGTTGAGGAAGTTTTTGCCATCACTTGAAATTTGTTGGCTGATTCCCGACATGTCAATCTGGCCTGACAGAATGCTGTCGGTGATCGGTGTATAGGTGATGCTGCCGTTCGATGCGGTGTCGGAGCGATACCATTTTGTGGTTGTATCCGGCCTCAGATGAACGACGTTTTTCTGATCCTGATTCTCAGAAACAGAAAGCACCTTTTGCAACGCATGACTTCCGGAAATATCTATCAGACCCGAAGGCGACGAGTAGCGAAATTCTATCTCGAAACAGAGCGACTGGTAATCGCCGGTATTCACCCGTCTATAAAGAGATTGGTTCCAGAGCAGAAGGTCTTTCATTGTGTTGACAGATGCAGAAACACCGGCGGAGACGCGGTGATCAAGCATCATGCCCGTTCCGGCGAGCTCGATCGATCGGGAGTTTTCGGGCTTGATGTTCGGTATCACGGCACTGTCTATGTAGTGCCACGGAAGTATCACGTCTGTTTCGTTGTCGGGTTTCATTGCCGGACTCTCGAAATGCAGACTGTCGGCGGAGCGGTTCCATGCACCGGGGAAATAATAATTCGGTTCGTAGATGTCTGCGTTTCCGGCGTTAGACGATGACTGAAAAATCAGCTTCGCAGACCAGTTTCTTTCCTTATCGGGAACGATTACCAGCGCCACCTTCGGAGAGAACATCGGCTTGTCAAAAAGAGAACTGAAATCGAGCCTTGCACCGAGATGGATATTGAGAATGTGGAAGCCGTCGGGGTTGCTCATTCCCTCGGCATAGAGAGCGTAGTTGTGTACATTCACATTTTTTATCATCGGTTGTGCCGGATTGTCACCCAAGCAATTTTGTCCATCAAGTCCACGGCCGATCATGGCCAAACGGTATTCGACTCCGGCGGCGATGCTTGTGTTCCTAATGCGCCGTAACAGGT
>CAIOZP010000418.1 GCA_903862805.1 uncultured Fibrobacterota bacterium | reverse complement strand
TTTGCGGCTGCAAACATCGTGATCGTGTGTCAGGTCATTTGCCGATATTTTACAAATATCGCCTGCACGACCTTTGTTCGCCCACTCATTTTCGCTCTCAAATCCTCTCGAAGCTACTTCTTTAGTAGCCTGTTAAATACCCGCCGGATTAGATTAGGGTTAGTGTTTTCAGCCATTTACGCAAAATCAGCAGTATCTTTTGCAATATTGGTCGTGCCGAAAAATGAAATTTTCCTCAAAAAAATGAAATCTTTTGTGCGGGCGAGGCTTTTTTAACAGATATTACACGTTAGTGAACTTATAACCAAGTTGCAGGAGGGTGCCTTGGTACCTTTAATTTCAAAAGCACTTGTTGCTGTCGCTGCGTCGTCAGCGTGCGTGGTCGCATCCCAGGTCTGTAGTCTTCACTACAACGTCAATCCACTGAATTTCAAAGATTCGACGATCTCGGTTCCTGCAAACATTGTAGCGTTGTCGAATTCGGTACATGTTGAAGTTACCGGAAAAGATCTTCCCGACAGCTCCACCGGCGGAGTGTCCGTTTTCTTCGTGATCGACAATTCCGGAAGCATGAGAGGCATGCCGGCGCCGGCAACCGATCAATGGGGGCAGCGCTTCAAGGCTGTGACCCAGCTCCTTGATACGATCAAGAAGGTACTTCCAGGATCGAGAGTTGGTGTTTCGCTGTTTGAAGGCAATCTTTACATGAACCCAGCCGACAGGTCATGGTTCAAGGCATGTCCAAGTTACAATCCTGATTCGGCTGGAAAGATGCAGGCTGGCGGTTATGTGCCCTTGCTTAAGCTTGATTCTACTTACACAATTTCACCATACGATATAGAAACCGGCAGTCAGATGTTGGACGGAATTTTGAGTACGTATCTGTATCCTAATACGACGGCACCACAGTATGCCGACCTCAATTACATGCCGACAGGGGCAAATGGCTATGTTCTTACCGGCGGAACCAACATAACCTGCGGTTTTGATGCTGCCCGAGATGCAATGGCAGCTTCTCCGAATCTCCCCAAGGATCAGTTTGTCATATTCCTTTCCGATGGCGACGCGACACTTCCAACCGATGCAACCGAGAAAAATCGGTTTACTCTCGGTACCGGTATGCCGACGACGTTCACGGTTTATTTCAATCCGGCGGGTGTTACAGCGGTTCCGCAGTCGATTCAAACCATGACAACCAATATTCAAAATAATGGATATTCTGTTGAAAACGTCAAAAGTTCCTATATCGCGACCAGCTCCGACTCTGTTGTAAGCTATCTAATGAATGGTGCTATGCAAATCATTCAGGGGAACGTATCGGTTACCCCTGAGACACTTGCAGTTAACGGTGCCGTATCGACCACGTATTCAAGTCTTGAATTTGCATACGGGAAGCCTTTTGGCTTGAGCGCAACTTCTGATACTACCGGTTTTGGTTTGAAAATATCCTACAATTTTAAAACGGCTACAACGTCCTTAGATACCACGTATTACACTTCTTTTACAATAAAGCGCGATAACTCCGTTACAACTCTACCAACTAATTTCACATCAAGCTGCTGGGATCGATCTCTTGAGGCGCGAAGCGGTGGTAATGGAATAAGTAATTTGACGGGAAAAGAAGACTCGCTTAAGATCATCTTTCATGCACCAGCCAATGGGAAGATATATACCTATACTGACGTGCCGATTAACATAACGACCACATCGGGTATCGTTGACCAAGAGCATGTGGGGCTTGTTCCGACAGATGCCGGTGACACGGCATTTTCGTTTACGCTTCCGGTTGACACTGTTGCCGGTGCCGTTGGTGACGGACGGATTGATCATGACATGCTCGACACCGTTAAAATATCTTTTGCAAATCCGGATCTGCCGCTTGACACATTGCTTCTGTCGATTCCGTGTGCGACCGTTTTGGGAACGAGCATAAGTCTTCTATCTGCCGCTTTTCTCAATAATACTGCAAGTCTTCCGGACGGGCGGATTACCGGGTTGTCGCTAACGTTCTCTGCTCCGATAAATCCGGCAGATACGTCGACGTTGCGCAGTCTTCTCGAAACCAGCCTGCCGAAAGACCGTGCACTGACCGTTGGC
>CAIOZP010000417.1 GCA_903862805.1 uncultured Fibrobacterota bacterium | reverse complement strand
GGCGGATAGATCGGGACATTAATCTGCGTAATACAGAGCTGTTGAAGAGCGAAGAAAAATTCAGGGCGGTTGCCGATCACGTCTATGATTGGGAATACTGGCGGGCTTCCGATGGAAGCATTATCCATACCTCGCCTTCCTGCAAACGGATCACCGGTTACTCTGCCGAAGAATTTATGCAGAACCCTGACTTGCTCAATTCAATTGTGCATCCTGAGGATCGTGACAGATTTGTTCATCATCTGGATATTCCAACAGGTGAATGCGAAACGCTGGATTTCCGGATTATCACAAAAAATGTGGAGGAACGCTGGATTTCGCATATCTGCCAGAAAATTTTTGACACAAACGGGAAGTCTCTTGGCCGCCGCGCATGTAACCGCGACATCACCGAGCGTAAACGTATCTCCGATGCACTCCGAATCGAGCGTGAAAATCTCAACGCCGTTTTCGCAGCGGCTCCGGTGGGAATGATCCTGCTTGATGAGAATGCGATCATTGTCGATACCAATGACAAATTGTCCCAGATAATTTCGCGGGAAAAATCCGAAATTCTCCTTCGCCGCGGAGGTGGTGGGCTTGGCTGTGTGCATAGTTCTGAAAATGAAAAAGGATGCGGATATTCGGCAAGCTGCCCTGACTGCCCACTCAACAAACTCATCGGGCAGGTGTTAGGCCTGAATGAAGCGGTTCACGGGATTGAATTTGACTATTCGGTTTTTGTTGACGGACATGTGCATCTTCTCTGGTTGAATGTGAATGTCGAGCCGGTAACCATCAATGGAAGCAGGCATCTCATTGTCGCGCTTGACGATATTACCGAACGGAAAAACGTGGAGGAAAAGCTTCGCGAAAGTGAGGCTTATCTCTCAAAGTTTCTTGATGTGATTCCGGTCCCTGTATTTTCAAAAGATATGAATGGGCGTGTAACCGGAATAAACGGGGCATACGAAACGCTCTACGGTAAGTCCAAAGAAGAAATTGTCGGGAGAACAGCTTCGGAATTATTTCCCGTGGCTACCGCGGAAAGCTATCAGCAAACCGATTCTGCAGCATTGCAGGTAACAGGAATCAGCAAAACCGAAACAGCAATACGTGATGGATATGGAGCGATTCATGATGCCATCATTTACAAATCATCATTTGCAACATCAAGCGGTGACGAAGTCGGTATAGTGGGTGCGATTGTAGATATTACCGAACGTAAAAAAGCCGAAGAATCTCTTCGCCAGCTCAATGAAGAACTCGAAAAAACCGCAGCGCTCGCACAGGAAATGGCCGGACGAGCCGAAATGGCAAGCAGGGCAAAAGGCGATTTTTTGGCAACCATGAGTCACGAAATCCGGACGCCGCTGAACGGTGTGGTTGGCATGGCGAACCTTCTGCTTCTTGATAAAAACCTTTCGGTAGAACAGCGTTCTCAGGTCGATGCTCTTTATTACAGCGGAAAGCTTCTGCTCGATCTCATCAATGATATTCTCGATTTCTCCAAGATTGAAGCCGGAAAACTTGAGCTTGAACAGACTGATTTCCGCATGTCGGAGATTATCGAAAAGGTTGTCGCAATACTTTCCGTTTCGGCGCGCGACAAAGGCATTGATCTGCAATGCACGGTTGATGAAAATATTCCTGCGTTCATGCTTGGAGATCCGGTTCGTCTGCGCCAGATACTCACCAATCTTGCAGGAAATGCAGTGAAGTTCACCGAGCGAGGATCGGTTTCGATTTCCGTCTCGCTTGTAGATGCCACAGAAAAAGATGCGACCGTGAAATTTTCGGTCGTCGATACCGGAATAGGTATCGCACCGGAAAAGATCGGAACACTTTTCAGCAAGTTCAGTCAGGTAGATGCTTCCACCACGAGGCGTTATGGCGGCAGTGGGCTTGGTCTTGCGATTTCCAAGCAGCTTGTCGAAATGATGGGCGGCGAAATTTTCGTGAAAAGTACAGTTGGTTCCGGCTCGGAATTCTCGTTTTCGATTCGACTTCGCATATCGGATTACAATGCGAAAAAACATGCCGGATCTCTTGCGCTGATGCAATCTTCGGAAAAATTACGCAGCTTGCTCGCCGACAGGAATCTGCGCATCCTTTTGGCCGAAGATAATCGGATCAATCAGCTCGTGGCACTTGGCGTTCTCAAGAGTGCGGGATTGAATGCCGAAGCCGTCGAAAACGGAGCGGAGGCGGTGCGCGCGCTTGAGACAATATCCTACGACCTCGTGTTGATGGATGTTCAGATGCCGGTTATGGATGGCTTTGAGGCTACAAAGAAAATCCGCGATCCGGATTCTGCCGTGCGCAATCACTCGGTTCCAATTATCGCCATGACCGCCAGAGCCATAATGGGCGATCGGGAAGAATGTCTTCGATCAGGAATGAATGACTACGTTTCCAAACCGGTTGATCTTGACGAACTGATTGCCGTAATCTGCCGGTATCTACTGCCGCAAATCGGTCAATCAGTTTCATTTCCCGAAAGAAATATGTCCGTCGCAAATGTCACAGCACACAACATTCCGCTGTTCGACTACGATGGTTTTGTGCAAAGGTGCAATAACGACCTCGAACTTATCGGAGAAATCGCGAAAATGTTAATTGCCGAAATACCCAAACGCATCGCCGCACTGAAACAGGATCTCCAAAGCAATGACTGTGAACAATTAGCCAAACATGCCCACAGCCTCAAAGGCGTTTCGGCAAACGTCGGTGCAATGCGGCTAAGCGAAGTTGCTAATCGGATCGTTGACGCAGGGAAATCCGGTACGATCGATACTGTTGAAGATATGATAAACGATCTTGAAAAGGAATCTGCCGCGGCACTTGCAGAAATAAGCAGTAAAATCTCTGTTTAAAAATCCCCTGCCACAAATGAAATCACTACGCCGTTCGGATCGTTGAAGCGCATCATTTTTTCACCGCGTGGAAGTGTAATTATCTTCGGTTCTTCAATTCCCGCATCGCAAAGTTTCCCGAGAATCTCCGCAAGATCGGAAACCATGAAGGTCAGCACCGGCGCACCCGAACCGATTTCGCCGCCATTGATATGCGGTCCGGCGACCAGTTCGATGGTAAAACCTTTGTTGTTCAGGAAAACAAGCCTTACTCCGCTTGGCAGTTCAATCCGGTCACAGACCGAGAAGCCAAGCAAGTCAATATAAAACGCCATCGAAGCATCGAGTTTTGCTGTGGATATTGTCACTACGATCTGCTGAGCCATGGTTTTGTTCTCCTGTTGAAATCCGGTTTGTTGGGTTGAAATATAGCTTGCATGTTGCGAAGAAAGCTGCTTCCTAATATAAACGCAAAGACTTGTAGGAAAAGGCGATGTATTGATTGAAAATCATGCTTATCATCGCACAAAAACTGTGCGCGCGCCATGCGAACATTCAAACAAAAAAATGACAAAAATTATTTGACTTTTTTTTAGCCATTAATAATTTTTATTCTAACGCCACGAGACGTGGATGTGTGTGATGATGATGGGGTACTCAAGCGCAAGCTTGGGGGGAAAATGGGGTCGCAAGACCCCATTTTCTTATCCGGAGCTACAGCTCAAACCGATATGCTTT
>CAIOZP010000416.1 GCA_903862805.1 uncultured Fibrobacterota bacterium | reverse complement strand
GCCGGATTCCACCATGGATCCATGTGGAAAACATAGTCGGCACCGGTCAGATTGAGACCAGTCCCACCGGCTTTGAGACTGATAAGAAACAGCGTTCCCTCGCCACTCTGAAAAGCGCGCACAGCCTTGTCACGAGCGGCCGACGGCGTACTCCCATCAAGATATTGATATGGAATCTTGGCAGTATCGCAGTGCGATTTCAGAATAGAAAGGTGATCGACAAATTGACTGAATACCAATGCACGATGTCCGTTTTCCTGTAGCTCGGCAATCTTTTCGAGAACCGCCGTGGTCTTTGACGGGACGTCGTCAGGTGCGTCAATGACCAAACCTCGTCCGCAACATGAGCGGCGTAATTTCATAAGTTGCGCGAGTATCGAGAACCGCTGTTTGGCATCGAGTTTTGAATCTGTTTCTCCAAGAGCATCCAAGGTTTCCTTTCGGATAGATTCGTATAGAATCCGTTCGTCTGCCGAGAGTTCAACTGGAAGAACTATCTCCGTTTTTGATGGCAGTTCATCAAGCACTTCCGACTTGGTTCTTCGCAGAACGAATGGAGAAATAATGCGCCGCAATCTGTGTGATGCTTCGCGATCGCCGTGCTGTTCTACAGGAAGAGCGAAACGCTTGCGGAACTGTTCTGCCGATCCAAGCAATCCTGGATTAATAATATTGAAAATCGACCAGAGTTCTGAGAGATGGTTCTCGACTGGCGTGCCGGTTGCGGCAATACGGATGTCGGCATTGAGCTCGGCAAGTGCCTGCGCCCGCAAAGTGGCACTGTTCTTGAACGCCTGAGCTTCATCGCAAACAAGAGTCGCCCAATTCCTTTTTGTAAAGCGCTCGCGATCGCTGACCAGCAATCCGTAGCTTACGATCAGCATAGTATTCGCCTGTGCATTTTCGATAGAAGAGACACGGTCGTCTTCTCCATATAGAACACATGAAAGTGAGGGGGCGAAACGCTCACACTCAGCGATCCAGTTTCGCCCAAGAGATGTCGGAACCACAACCAGCGCAGGCCCGACTTGTGCGCGATGCAGGAGCAGTGCAATGATCTGCACGGTTTTGCCAAGCCCCATATCATCGGCGAGGCAGGTTCCCATTGATGCTTGTGCGCGTGAAGCCAGCCAACGGAATCCATCTTCCTGATAAGGACGAAGTTTCGCCTGACAACCTGAAGGAATGGGTGCAGAGTAAGCAGCAGCTGCCGCAAATGATGCAAGGATTTCTGCAACTAATTTTTTCCCTTTGGTGACATTGGCTGACTCAAAGAAACCATCAAGACCGGCAAAACCAATACGGGAAACCCGCGCTGAATCCTTCATGAGTTTCGCGCTGCATTCGAGGGCATCGAGCTGACGGTTGAGCTCTTCTGTCAGTTCTATAAACAGATCGTCGCCGACCGGAACAAATCGCCCCTTGGCAAGTGTGCGCTGTTCGAGAATCGTGATCAGCGGAATCTCTTTTTCGGCATCAATCGAAATGTCGCCTGCTATGTCGAACCAATCGTTTTTCTGATTTACAGTTATCTTGCAGTCACTTCCGGTAACACGTCTGCCGACACGGAATGCTTTGCCCTTTTTCCACTTCACGGAAACAGATTTTCCAAGATCGCGTAAGACGGCAAGCATCTCCAGCATAGATGCATATCCTTCAATCTCCCACTGATTGGCAGCGCTTGCAAATGTATCAAAGTCCGAAAGCCTTTCGACGGTCTCTCTCGCCAATTCCTTTTCAAGCCGTAAATCGCGACTGATACGAATCGGCACATTGTCGATTTTTGTAATGACATCGGTGCGGCCGATACCAGCTTCGACCGGAGCGAGTGCCAAATGCGGTTCAACCATGCAGGCCACAGCGAAAACATCGCCAGTCTGCGAGATAAGAAACACCGGTCGAGGATCTCCGTCAAATGAATTCATCGCATTTGTCAATTCGAGGTCGGCATGAACTGGAATGATTGATGCAACCTTGTCGAGAGCGCGTGTCAGACGATCCTGTTCCGATTTCGGAATTACTGTCTTAGCGGAAAAGACTGCCGCTATCCGAAGTTGCTCAGGTGTGAATTTCGACCAGATCATATTGTTTCCTTCGCGGTGCCATTGAACCGAGGAGGTAAAATCGTCGGAAGGTTTTGGGTTGATGAAAAGAACAGATCCCTGTTCCGTGGATCTCACCGCAATGGACACAGGCATGTGCTCGATTACCGCCGATGATCCATCAT
>CAIOZP010000415.1 GCA_903862805.1 uncultured Fibrobacterota bacterium | reverse complement strand
GACACCAATGTACTTAACACACTCGTGTTCGATCTGGCCCGATTCGGAATCCAGTTCGTTGCCTCGCCACGACACGCCGATGGAATTTTAGTGACAGGCCCTGTCAGCAAAAACATGGAACTCGCCCTTCGCAAAACATACGCCGCCGTACCCGATCCAAAGATCGTGATCGCAGTTGGCGCATGTGCCATTTCAGGCGGACTCTATGCCGATCATTTCGAAACATGTGGCGGAATTCCATGCGATATTCCTGTCGATCTATATGTGCCGGGTTGCCCGCCCCACCCGCTCGTGATCCTCGATGGTCTGCTCAAACTTCTCGGTCGGCTTGACAAAAGCGAATAAGGTCTGACGATGCGGATAAAACTCATCATCGCTGTTGAAGCAAACGACCCAATGCGGAAGAATGACCCATTCATGCCTTCCTCGCTGCCACTGATTGCCGGAAGCGCTCCAGACCATGACTATCGCTTTGTAGATCTTTTGTGGGAAGACGATGTCGGCTACGATGAACCGGTTGACTTAGTGGGAATCAGTGTTCGTTACACAGCGCAATACAGAGCCTATGAAATCGCCGATCGTTTTCGTGCAAAAGGAATCCCTGTTATACTCGGCGGGCCGCATGTTTCAGCCGCGCCATTCGAGGCAATTGCGCATGCCGATGCTGTTGCTGTTGGTGAGGGCGAAACAATATGGCCGGTGATCTTGGCCGATGCCGCAGCGAAAAACCTCAAATCATTTTATGTCTGCTCACCGGCAAAATTCGATGGCAAAGGACGCGAAGTTTATCAGACTTTTTCTTATCCGGATCTCGCTAAAGACATTCCGGTTCCTTTGCGAAAACCTTATCGCAAAAGCTATGTGTTCAATACGACCTTTGCTTCGCGCGGTTGCCCAATAGGATGCGACTTCTGTTCGGTTCCAGGCTTTTTCGGGAAAGTCACACGTACCCGCCCGATTGACAAAGTGGTAAAAGAAATTTCGCAATTCAAAGGTTACTACTACATTCTCGACGACACCGTTTTCGGACGGCCATCAACCTACGACTACTATCTTTCGCTCTACAACGAAATCGCAAAGCTACCGCAGGGAATCTTTCGCAAACGCTACTGGATCGGTCAGGCCAATCTCGATGCGGCCAGTGATCCGAAAGGCCGCGATGTGATCCGCCGCGCCCGCGATGCCGGTCTTCTTTATGTCGCCGTCGGAATGGAATCTGTCGATCCTGATGTGCTTGCTTCATCAGGTGCGCTTGTCAAACAGGGAACTATTGATCCGGCCGAAGCGCTTGACAAAATGCGAGAGAACATTCGCTTCATACAAAACGAAGGGATTGTCATTTCCGGTTGGTTTGTTGTTGGATATCCAAGTGACACGGCACAGACCTACAGCAAAACACTCGCGTTCTGTCAAGATATGAATATCCTTCCGGCGATCTTTCCCGTCGGTGCGATGCCTGGAACACCGCTCTACGACAAGCTATTGGCAACACACGGACTGAGCGCCGGATCCAAATTCGCAAATGTTCTTCACCCTACAATTACCACGGCAGACATAAGCCGCGGAATGGCCGAAACACTTGCCATCGGATATTCACTTCGCTCAAATCTGCGCCGTACATTTTTTCATGCGAAAAGATTTACGACCGATAAAATCCACAAAACGATTTTCACAGCGGTGCTTCAGTCGAAGATAAAGTCTGGGATAAACATAATCGGCGACAATTTTTATTGATGACGGATTGGCAAGAT
>CAIOZP010000414.1 GCA_903862805.1 uncultured Fibrobacterota bacterium | reverse complement strand
GGGTTAGCTAACATAACTGCAACACTCGGTAGTTTCTACTGGCTAGGTTTTGAAACATCAGGTCTTTCACCTGATAAGAAGCGCCTTGCTTGGCTCGGCGCACAACGCTTAATGTGATGCCACCGCGCTAATGGATGGTATTGCTGGGTAGTTATGTGGCGAATGGAAGGTTGGCATCCATGATTTGTTCGCCATATTTGGCCGCACCAGGGGGAGGTTGAGGATTATTTGGCGTTCAGCAAAGTCTTCGCATAAGTTCTTGCCGCAAAGACATCATCGGCACTCAATTGCTGACTCGCATCTGCTCGCTTCTGTGTAAAGGGCTCTCCCTTCTCGGTGAGCACATATGCCCAAAAATAGGCATCGAGCTTTACACCGTCTCTCATAGCCTTCTCGTACGCCTGTTTCAGTTCAGCGATACTCGATGGTATTGCTTTAATCCGCCCTTGTATTGCAGAGACCGCCTTTTCACGTTTATTTGTCTGTACATGTTCACTCTGCGCCTTTTCCCTCTCGTCTTCTATTGCCTGTTTCTTTTCACTTTTCTGCCCACCTTGACGTCTCGTTTCGTCCGAATTACCAGCGATCAGCTTTTCGGCCGCAGCTTTCTGTAATGATTCGACCTGGCCATCCAAAAATCCGACGGCCTTATAGGGACCACCAACTTCCTCGTATATTACAATAAATTTGTTATCTGGAACATCGGCAGGATTATAGTCTTTACCATGAACTGCAAGAACGTAACTCCATTTCTTCGAGTCGGGATCGAAAGGGCTTTTTAGATATGGACGTATGTTCCGATGAGCGTTCTCTGCGGCGTAAACCAAGTCATGCATCGTCTCCGGTAGAGCGTTATTCGCCTCTAAGTACTCAAGGCAAATTGAGGTAAGCCTCATGACGTTTTCCTGACTGCGCCATGCCTTTTCACGGTCGATTATGGACCTAGTCGGTCGTATCGCTGCAAGTGTCAGGACGGCGACGAGGGCCATGACTATGGCGACGAGACGAAACAAGGAAATTACTGGCCGTCGGGATTCGGGCTCTGGAGCAACAGTTGGCGATTTTCGAAGCCGTGACATTCCAATTCCTGCGAATGTCACGAATAGGCCCACGCCAACAGCAACCTCTCGGCCTGATATTCCATTCAAAGTGAACGCAATGTTTGAGGCCGTCAACAATGCGCCGGCAGCGATAACAAGCCAGCCAAGGTATCTTATAATTGTTTTTATTCTGTCGAGGTTCTAGTTTGGTTGCCTATTTTTCTTACGGAATTGTGTGTTGGCGAACGTTCATGTCCACCGATGACCGGCGGTTGAGCTGTGATTGTGGGTGCGGTTATGGAGCTTATCGGTCATTCGGTGGGACGCCTTGTTCTGCCTTGGCTAAATGGTCAACGTGTACCTCCGTCCAGAAGTCAGTCAAAGCGTGATCGATCTGGGGCAAATCAAACTCGTAATCCGGATCATCTCGAAGAAAGAGCAGAAAATCCCGAATCACTTTGCGCTGTTCGGGGCTCAATGCGGTGAATTGGGATCGTGTATAATTATTAAGGTGCGTTAGCGAGAAGGCCATACCAAAGCCGTAATCGCCGCGTAATTCGGCGGTCAAATAAGCAGGAAGATGAAATCTCATTCCTTCAGCGTTGAAGAAGCTCAAGCTGCTATTGCAACGATTCAGATCATCGCATGAGATCTTCCCCCAGTCTTTCTTCTCGTCGCCTTCTCGGAGAGCAGCGCAAGTTTCTTTGTCTTCGTCATCATCTAGTCCTTGTGCCTCCTGCAAACCAATTCCGTCCCCAAGAACTACGCCCTTGAATGCATCGGCGATTTCATCAATCAATTCATCAGCGAGTTTGCCGTGTTCCAGCTTGTCCAGTGCCTGCTCAATTGTTACTCCATCGAAGCCGCGAGCGCGCATATTTTCTATGTCTGTGTCGGTTACTCGCTTCATGTCATTATTGCAGAACG
>CAIOZP010000413.1 GCA_903862805.1 uncultured Fibrobacterota bacterium | reverse complement strand
GATGTTTATGTTGCATTGCTCGACAAACCCGCCTGATTTCACAGCGGCACTTTCCACACATATTAAAGTTTTCGACAATGACACGCTGATGGTTTCCGATAATTCTCTGCAAGCCTTGTCAATAAAGCGTTTCAAGGGCGATACACTATCGCTCAAGATTGACTGCGATCATCCTGAAAATGTCGATTCTTATCATTTGTCAATCACCAACAAGGCCGGAGTAAAACTCGATACGACCGTCACTCCGGCCGGATCCGTTTATAGTTTGCCGGTGCTGTTGATTGACAAAACAGGAATGTTGACGGTGTCGCTTACGGCTCATGTCGGAGGAGTTTCGACACTTTACAAAATCACTTATGAAGTAGCTACCGGTTTTTTCCAGCCGGAAACGCTTTGTCATGTTGACGAGAGCCTCTGGCGGGGTGGCGCAACCACTATCTCTGCATCAGCACCGGATTCGACGAGGCTTGGCGCGGCTATTTCTGTGAACTGGGTTCACGGTTCTACAATCATTCCGAAGAAGTTTGGTAAGGCTTTGGCTCTCTCGCATTTGTCAAGCAGCGACACCGGAACCTACTTCGCCATTGCCACCGACGGCGAAGATTATGATACAACTTCATCATGGAGACTGACTCTTGCCGATGCCCCGCCGAAGTGGAATAAGGATACCGCTGATATTACCTGTAGGGCAGGTCACACCACGGTTTACAAAATCGGTAGTGTTGATTTATGCACGGACGCCGATAGCGTCGCGGTTCCACCAGATGTCATTACCTACTCGATTGGAAAGCAGACGAAGAACACTCTCACCAATGACACGATCAAGGCATCGGTGAGATCCGATTCAATCGTGCTGTCTCCGTCACATTTTGATACGGCTACCTACATAATTCCCCTTGTGTCAAGCGACGGCCTGAAAAAAGACACGGCGTTTTTCAGGGTGAAATGTCGCAAGAATAATCTGCCGGTGATCACACTTGATTCGGTGGTCAGGCTTTTTGTTGAAACCGATACTGTGAGGACGAAATTCATCGTAATAGATCCGGATAGTGATGCCGGTTCTGTTTCGGTGAAAAGTATTCTCGTTCCAGCCAATGCCGATACCGCACATATAGTTGTCGATTCGATAAATCCCAAAACGCAGAGAGACAGCTCGACTTTTGTCTGGGCATCATCAAACAATGAGAACGGAACGAGTAAATTTCTGCTGACAGCTTTCGATGGACTTGATTCGGTAAGTGATACTTTGACGATCGTTTTAGCTGAGAAAAATTTTGCGCCGTGGATCACTGTCAATTCGATCGTCTCTTACAAAGCAGATACCGTTACGGAAGGTGACTCGCTCGTTCTGACGATTGCAGCACACGATTCAGACAATGAAGATTATCCTGTTGTCAAGAGCCTGACGAACCGTCCTTTTGCAACCGCCGGTAAAGGCGGTACGTCGAGTTACGATTCGGCGAAGGGTAGGGTAGTCATCAAACCGGACTTCTCGTGTGTAACACACTCCGCCAAGATCAGCCCGGTTTACAAAATGGGAACGGTTGTTTCAGATGGTCATGTTATTGACACGGAGTTCATAAATATCTTTGTGAAGGATTCAGAGACGGCGCCGGTGATTTCTTCGTCAGCTCCGGATACTATTTCAACTCATCGCGGTGATGATATTACGATTTCTATACCGGCTTCTGACAAAGATGGTGATCCGTTGAACTGGACGGTCGCACATATCAAGCCGAATGATACAGCCAATGGTACCATCAGTTTAACTCAGTCAAGCGGAGACACGCTGAAGTTTGTCTATCATGCCCAAAAAGTCAGTGCCGCAAAAACGGATTCGCTTCGGTGCATTGTCTCTGATGGCATTGGTGCTGATACGCAGGTGGTTTATGTGAAGGTGCTGACAACGAATCGCCAGCCGACCATTAGCGCAGATTCGACGAAATACACCATTGCCGAGCGCAACAAACTGACCGTGATGTGCACGACTTCTGATCCCGATGGTGATCACGTATATCTGTCTGCATCTTTGCGTGACAGCGTGGGAATTACAACTCTTCCGGTTGATTCGATCGTGTCGGATCAAAAGATCTACTGGACGCCGAGCTATAACCAATATGGTACGTGGTTCCTCACGGTCAAGGCATCAGACATTTCGGGAGATACTGTTGAGATAGTTGATACGATAATCGTTTTACCAAAGGCTTTTGCTCCGTGGGTAATAGTAGGCGGAACTGTAAGTACCGGACCGATTCATGTCACCGAGAAAACAGTATTCTTGAAAATCATCAGCGTCTCCGATTCCGATGCGGCATGTGCTGCAGAAATCGATTCTATCAAATTTGGTACTACGGTGGCCGCAGACTCCGTGACATTCAACAAGATAAACGGAACATTGCGAATAGCCCCGTCGTTCGCGGCTGTTACGCATTCGCAGGACTCGCTGAATTATACACTAACGGCGTATGTTTCTGATGCACTTGGCAGGCACACCACGGTTCCTCTTACACTCGTCGTCCGGGACTCCAATAGTACGCCGGTTACGGCGAACATTTCCGATACACTGAATGAACATGATACCGCAGGAATTCCGATTACCATAACGGGTACCGATGCCGATGGCGACGTGCTTAGCTGGGCTATTGATTCGACCAAACTGATTATTGGCACTGTGTCGAAGAAAACCGGACTAATAGGAGGGTCATCCTTTACTTTCCGACCTGTGAATATTCACGATACAACAACGGACACGATTCATTTCATTGTGTTCGATGCCACTGGCAAAAAAGATTCAGGCCTTGCGTTTATAACGATCCTTGCGACCAACGATGTCCCAAAAATCACCGTGGCAAAATCCGATACCATCAATGAAGATTCAATCGCACTTGTCAAGCTGAGCGATATTACGATTACCGATCCTGACGACGCGGTATTCACTTACGCTTTGCATGGTGGCACGTCGTACACAATATCCGGTGATACCGTGAAGCCCGTTGCCGGTTTTTTCGGCTCACTCAAGGTGCCGGTCAGAGTGTTCGATGGAATCGATTCGAGCAACATTGACACAGTGAGAATCCTTGTCCGCGAGAAACCGAGATTCCTGTCGATCAAAACGATTGACACTGTGCGAATCGGCGATACACTTTCCGACTCGATGACAATAGGAGACGACGCTAATTTCACACCAACCGATTCGATCAGCGGATTTCCGGTTACTCTCACCTACGATAAAATTGGCGGAAAAATCAAAGGGTATCTTGATCCGCAGATCGTAGATACCGGAACTTATCCGGTGCATGTTTGGCTCAAGGATTCGCGCTGGTCTACATACGTTCGCGACACGGTTGTGACGGTGGTGGTACTTCCGCACAGATGGGTTTACAATTCGCAAACGCTTCAATCGATAAGAACGATTGTCGCTGCTTCAAAAGATACGTTTTTTGCATTCACGAAAAATTATATCTACCAATCACAGGGAACCGGCATCGGGCTGAAGCCGCTTCAGAGCTATAACTGCGCTGGTTCCGACACCATCGTTTCGATAGGACATCAATATTGCGTTGGTGGCCAGTTACGTTGGATAGATGCAACTCCGGCCGTACAGTCAGTGCCGTTCAAAATCAAGTCGGCGACATTTGTGTCGTCCTTCAATTCGGCGACACCACTCAGTGACAGCGGGAGCGGTGCCGTGTTCGCCGTTCGTTTGAATGATGCCTCGGCAGAATTGCTTTACAATAAATGGATTTCTGGAACGACCTTCGATTCGGGGTATGTACTCGATCCATCGTCACCACCACCGGGCGCAAAAATCACGGCCTTTGGCGGTGCACTTGATATTGCATCGGCAGGAAGCACCATGTACGCAATCGGCACAAACTCTATCTGCAGACAATCATCAACAGGTGGAGTCTGGACAAATATTTTGCCGTCTCTTGGAGGATCATTTACACGACCGGTTATCAGCACTGCCGGAACAGGTGACACGATTTACATCCTCGATACTGCCGGTGGAAATTTCTACTACTCGTATTCATCACGGGACGTTGGTTCTCTTGTATTGACGGAAGGGACAAATTTGCTCGCCGCGCTCAACGATCCGGAGCTGACAAAGGCGAAGCTCGCGAAGATAGTTCTCAGAACTCCGCTTGAAGGATGGATGCTTGGCAAAACAGGAATTGTCTGGCACACTCGCGACGGTTTTAAAACCGTTGTCAGAGAAGACCTTCTTCTCGACGACCTGACGCCGGTACCGATATACGATGTTTCCGTTTCAGCCGATGGTAGTGCCATATTCGCTGTCGGATATGCCAACGGACAAACGCAGATTTTAAGGTACTAAATGATCTCCGGCACACGATCTTCAATTTCGAAATTCCACCTGCTTTCGATGGTGATGATCTTCATATTTGGCGGAGCTATCGTCGGCGAGACGGCTTCGCTTTCGATGATCGTCAGTGTCGCCGGATCAGGCGTTTTATCGAAGCTCTATCTGGTAAACGGGCTGATTCTTTTTGCTCTTCCGCCGCTGTTCTTCACACGCATTGACCGCTTCAATCGCGGGCGAATGCTTTCCGGTCTGCTTATAATTTCCGTGATATTGCTTTTGTCATTTGCACTGGTGCAGGTTTTTTCCGGTGCGCTTGACAAAAGGGTAGCGAGCACATTTCTCTATCTGATCTATCCGGTTTCATACCTGACTAAAACGGTTTTGTTCCTTACTTTCTGGACACTTGCCAATTATATTTGCGATCGCATGGAGGCCAAACGCGAGTTTCCACGCATCGCTGCATGGGGGTTTTTCGGCGGTATTGCCGGTGCCTGTG
>CAIOZP010000412.1 GCA_903862805.1 uncultured Fibrobacterota bacterium | reverse complement strand
AGGTGCCGAGGCAATATCAAATATTCCGCAGGAGAAGCGAACGATGTCAACCATATTCAGGCTCAGCGTCGGCAGGTCACCGCGACTTGTCTGGGCGCTGCGACATCTGATGTAATGCGCACCGCACTTATCCACGAATGGCTCGTGACACAGGCAGGCGCGGAGAGCGTTCTGCAATCGATTTACGAACTCTTCCCCGGCGATCTCTATTCGCTTTTCCACGATCCCGACGGACTCAGAGGAACTATGTGGGAAAATATTCCGGTATCATCGTCGTTCCTTCAGCGTGTGCCGTTTGGTCGCAAACACCACAGGGCTTTTTTGCCACTGTTCCCTTTGGCGATCGAGCAGTTTGACCTTCGTGAATACAACCTTGTGATTTCGTCATCGTATGCGGTGGCGAAGGGTGTGCTCACGAGTTCCGATCAGCTTCACATCTGCTACTGTCACTCGCCGATGCGATACATCTGGGATCTTACGTTCCAGTACCTCGAAGCAGCCGGAATCAAGTACGGTCTCAAGGGATTTGCTGCGCGTTCGATCTTTCATTACCTTCGACTTTGGGATGCAGTTTCGGCACCGCGTGTAAACGAGTTCGTGGCCAACTCCAACTACATCGCGCACCGGATCAAAAAGTGTTACAACCGCGATGCTACCGTAATCTATCCGCCGGTTGACATTGAGAGATTTTCTATTCAGCCACGGCGCGACAACTATTTCGTGACGGCCTCGCGCCTTGTCGAATACAAGCGTGTCGATCTGATGATCGAGGCCTTCAACCGGCTCAAGCTGCCGCTGTTAATAATTGGAGATGGCCCTGCAAAGAAAAAGCTCAAGGCAATGGCCGGACCTACAATCGAATTTCTCGGTTATCTTACACCTGAGGAAGTGGCCGAAACAATCGGCAAGGCGAGAGCTTTTGTATTCTCCGCCGAAGAGGATTTCGGAATTGTAAACGTCGAGGCGCAGGCTTGCGGAGTGCCGGTAATCGCCTACGGCCGCGGTGGTGCAACCGAAACAGTTATCGAGAATAAAACCGGCCTTTTCTTCTACCGACAAAACGCGCAGAGCATCCTTGATGCGGTCAATACATTCATATCGAAGGAGCACACTTTCGATCCGAATGTGATACGCAAAAATGCCGAGCAGTTTCCGCGATCACGCTTCGAGTTCGAGTTCAAGACTTTTGTCGAGCTGGCCTGGGAAAGGTTTCCATACAAGCATTGATGCCTGATATGCCTCATGACCTGACTGGTCATCATAATTTTCGGCCGATACCTTTGTTGCCTGATGTTATTTTCAGGCTTGAGTTTTAAAGGATGAAATTTAAATGACTGTTGTCATACCTGTTGACTACCATGCGCGACTTGCACTTGAGAATCGTGGAATTGTCTGCCTCGACAGTTTTCAGGCTGCACGTCAGGATATTCGCGCGCTTCGTATCGGCATACTCAACATCATGCCCAAAGCCGAGTCCTACGAATTCAATCTGCTTTATCCGCTTGGCCGTTCGATCCTGCAGATAGAACCGGTTTGGATTCGTCTGAAAAATCATACCTACAACAGTTCCGACCGCGAGCATCTCGAAAAACTGTATGTCACTTTCGACGAGGCAATTGAACAGGCTCCGCTTGACGGATTGATAATCACCGGCGCGCCGGTAGAAGATATTCCATTTGAAGAAATCCGCTACTGGGAAGAGATGAAAAGCGTTCTCGCCTATGCACGTGAGCACATCTGTTCAACGCTTGGAATCTGCT
>CAIOZP010000411.1 GCA_903862805.1 uncultured Fibrobacterota bacterium | reverse complement strand
GCTACTTCCTTAATTTAGTTGGAACCTTTGTCTCAAAGTTATTGACACGTTCCGGGAAAACTACTGCACCGGTGGAGAAAACATGTTTTTTGAATTCGGAAAGACTTTTGGTGTTTTCAAAACGTTTTTTTGTGAGTTTAAGAACCTCTGCTTTGAATTGTTGAACTTGATTTTGTTGGTGCTGATGATCAGTCAGCGTGATCCATGACATCTACGGAAAATATAGCAAAATTATTTTGAGTTTGCAGATATTTTTGGAGAATCTGTATGGATTTTTTTGCCGGCTTTGGGTTTGACCTTTTCGCTCTGTACCAACCGTCGGAGGGGGAGAAAAAAAAGGCGACATCTCTTATCAAACATCGCCTCTTTCGATCACAGATTCCAAATCTTCACAAAACATTTGCCCGCGATAATCTTCGCTGAACTTTCTCCGCTGGCATCTCTCATGCGCACAACAAAAGCTGCGCCGTGAAAGCTTTCGGTATTGACGGAGAATGATTTTCCGACGGCAGACTGGACGCTACTGTGGAAAATCCTTTGGCCACGCAGATCGAACACCGATATTTCGTGCCTGCCCGATTACTACGAGGGGATTGTCTTGAAAACGATTATCGCAGAAACATTGTCCGACATCGCCAATAACCCAATTCCTATATACTGAATCTCCATAACAAAAGAGGCCGCCCCCAAAAATGAAGCGGCCTCCGCAAAATCAAACATAAAGAAACTTACGCTGGATCATAGGCAATAAGCGGCTGATCCTTCACAACAGCGTCGCCGTCTTTTGCCAGAATCGCAGTCACCTTGCCATCGGCAGTCGCTCCGATTTCGTTGAAGAGCTTCATCGCTTCAACAATGCAGACCGGCTGGCCTTTTTTCACGATGTCGCCAACCTTTACAAACGCCGGTTTGCCCGGGCCTGGTGCCGAGTAGAATGTTCCGACGAGCGGTGCATCTACCGTGGCTTTGGCCTCGACCGGAGCCGCTGCCGGTGCGGCCTCGGCGACTGTTGCCGGAGCTGCTGGAGCACTTGCCGGTGCCGCAGGACGTGGAGCGCCGTTAGATGTTCCACGAACCGTTAGCGCGAGGTCGCCCTTCTTGATGCTGAACTCTTCAAGCGACAGCCCGCTTGCGGCGGAAATGATTTGTGCAATTCCAGAATAGTCAGCGTTGTTTATGATCTGCGCCGGAGCCACTCCCGATACTGCCGGTGCAGAAGCAGTCGATGCGGCCGCCGCGGCAGCGTGATCTTTTTGCAGTTCAAGGTCGGCCGGAATTGCCGGACGATCTGCCTCGGGAAGTCGGCGCCACTTGAAATATTCGAGGGCCGGTTCTGGGAGAAGGCAATATGAAATCACATCTTCGTCTTTGAGAATCAGATTCGCATCGAGCGTATCGGTAACGGTCGCAAGCATCGGCTTGATGTCGTCGGCAGGGCGATGCGAAATCGGCTTGTCGTTTCCAAGAATTTTCTTGATGATCTCCTTCGAAAGCGGAGCCGGTGAGCGGCCGTAAAGTCCGCGCACATAGTCCTTCACTTCCTTTGGAACCATCTTGTAACGCTCGCCTGCAAGCACGTTCATCACAGCCTGAGTTCCGACAATCTGACTTGTTGGCGTCACAAGCGGACACCAGCCGAGATCGGCGCGAACAGCCGTGACTTCGTCGAGCACGATCGGCAATTTGTCGAGCGCGTTCTGCATCGCAAGCTGTGAACGGAAATTGGAAATCATTCCGCCCGGAATCTGATGAACAAGAATCCCCGGATCGATGTCGGCATTCTGCGCACTGCCCTGACGACGAACCGGCGCGAGGTCGCTGAAATATTTCGCAACCTCGGCAAGCGCGTCGAGATTGAGATTGGCCTTGTAATGTGTCTCGGAGAAAATCGCAACGAGGGTTTCAACCGGCGGCTGACTTGTTGAACCCGCCATCGACGAAATCGCACAGTCGATCGCACCGGCACCGGCACGAACACCGGCAACATAAGCCGCAGTTGCCATGCCGCTTGTCGCATGCGCATGAAGCTGGATCGGAACATTCACGACCTCGACCAGCGCCGAAACCAAACGCTCAGCCGCGATCGGCGATAGAATTCCGGCCATGTCCTTTATGCAAAGCGAGTCAACGCCGAGCTGAACCTGTTCCTTCGCATACTGGACAAACTTCTCGGTCGTGTGAACCGGCGAAGTCGTGTAAGCCAAAACACCCTGCGCATGAGCGCCATGTTTCTTGACCGCCTTGATCGCCGCCTCAAGATTGCGCGTGTCGTTGAGTGCATCGAAGCAACGGAAAATATCAATGCCGTTTGATGCCGCAAGCTGAACGAAACGATCGACAACATCATCGGAATAATTGCGATAGCCGACAAGGTTCTGTCCGCGAAGAAGCATCTGCAACGGAGTTTTCTTCGCATGCTGTTTGATAAGACGCAAACGCTCCCACGGGTTCTCGCGAAGGAACCGTAAACAAACATCGAAGGTCGCGCCGCCCCAGCACTCAAGCGAGTAATATCCGACGCTGTCAACGACATCGATGATCTTCGCGATATCGTTGGTGCGCAGACGAGTCGCCCAAAGCGATTGATGCCCATCACGAAGCGTCGTGTCGGTTATGCGAAGAGGAATCTTGTGGAGATTATTCTCTCGCTCTTCAACAATCTGAGCCGCCGTTTTCTTCTTTGTCAATGCCATCGTTTATCCGTCCGAAAAGGTTTCAGTTTGATTTCTACTTGATATTGAACTTGCCCATTGCCGCAAACTTCTCATAGCGCTTTGCCACGAGTTTCGCAGGTGTCAATGTCGAAAGGCGTTTGAGATGCTTTTCGATTACCGATTTGAGCGCCTTAGCTGTTGCGGCCTGATCGGTATGCGCTCCGCCAACCGGTTCCGGAATGATCTCGTCGATCACGCCGAGTTCCTTGAGTTCCGGTGCGGTGATCTTCATAGCTTCGGCGGCGGTACCGGCAAAGCTCGCGTCGCGCCAGAGAATCGAGGCGCAACCTTCCGGAGAGATCACCGAATAAATCGCGTTCGACAACATGCAAACCACATCGCCCACGCCGATGCCAAGCGCTCCGCCCGATCCACCTTCGCCGGTTACAATGCAGATTACCGGAACCGAAAGCCGCGCCATTTCGTGTAGGTTGAAGGCAATTGCCTCGGCCTGTCCGCGCTCTTCGGCCTCGAGTCCTGGGTAGGCTCCGGCGGTGTCGATGAGCGTTACGACCGGCACGTTGAACTTCTCGGCAAGGCGCATCAGGCGAAGTGCCTTGCGGTAGCCGTCGGGTTTTGCCATGCCGAAATTGCGGTCGATATTTTCGGAGACGTTTTTGCCGCGGCTGTGACCTATTACCATTACCGGTGTCTTTCCGCCCAAGCGTGCAAAGCCACCAGCGAGTCCGTGGTCATCGCTGAAACGGCGGTCGCCGTGCAGTTCGGTGAACTCCGTAAAGATCAGATTGATGTAGTCGTAGAAAATCGGGCGACCCGGATTTCGCGCCAGTCGCACGATGTCAAGCGGAGAGAGTTTTCCTTCGGGCTTTTGAGCGATCTTGATTTTGTCTTCGATAGTCGCGATCTGATCTGAAAAATCACCCGCGCCTTTTGCCTGCATTTCACGAAGATCATCTGCCATTTTTTGTAGCTCTGCTGTTGAAGGCTGCGCAACCGGAGCCGGTTTCTTTTTTATCAATTTATTCATCGAAGTTCCCGCGTTACCTGTTGTAGTAGGAAAGAACGCGCGCGATTGACGCCTTCATTTCGGAACGTTTTGCCACCATGTCAACGAATCCGTGCTCCACCAGATATTCGGCGGTCTGGAAATCGTCGGGTAGTTTCTGCTTGATCGTGCCTTCGATAACGCGCCTGCCTGCAAAGGCAATCGTCGCGCCCGGCTCTGCAATGTGGACATCGCCGACCATCGCGAAACTTGCCGAAACACCGCCGGTGGTCGGATCAGTCAGCACCGAAATGTACGGAAGCTTTTTCTCGTTGAGCCGCGCAATAGCAGCGCAGGTCTTGGCCATCTGCATAAGCGACAAAATTCCCTCATGCATGCGAGCGCCACCAGACGCAGAGAAAATGATCAGCGGAAGCTTGTGGT
>CAIOZP010000410.1 GCA_903862805.1 uncultured Fibrobacterota bacterium | reverse complement strand
GTTGGGATCAAGAGCCGCGGCGTTTATGAAACACCCGGTGGTGCGCTGCTCTACGAGGCCCATCGCAACCTCGAACAGCTCGTCCTCGATCGCGATACAATGCACTACAAGGATCTTGTTGCGCAGAAATACGCCGAGCTTGTTTATGATGGTAAATGGTTCTCGCCACTGCGCGAATCGCTTGACGCATTTGTTAACGTTACTCAGCGAAACGTGACCGGAACTGCACGCTTGAAACTCTACAAAGGCAACATCATTCCTGCCGGTGTCAAGGCCGACAGGTCGCTGTACCTTAACGACCTTGCCAGCTTTACCGATACAGATTTCTATGATCAGAAAGATGCGAAGGGATTCATCCGTTGCTTCGGGCTTCCGATGAAGGTGAATGGCTTGGTAGAGAGAGCAAACAGAGGAAAATAAATCGCCTCTGATCAATTACTAAAAAAGCCGCCGTGGAGTTTCACGGCGGCTTTTTTAAGCTTCAAAACAAATATAGAGGTCTCGCATTTTGTCAATCGATAAACTTATCTGACAACAACCAATTTCCATGTTCTTACGACTTTGTCGCCGCCGAAATCGGCAGTGAGTCGGCATCGGTAAACAGCAGATCCGAGGTCGCTCACGTCAATCTTCGATTCGTTCCAGCCTTGCCCTGCGGGAAGTCCGCTGTGGTCGTAGACTTTGTTGCCGGTCATCGTCCAGACCGTGAGGGTCACCGATGAGGCGTTGTCGCCAAGCTGGTAGCGGAATGTCACACGGGAGCGGCCGTCACTGTCTTTGACGCGCCCGTCCATCGGATTGGGATAGTTGTAAAACCATTTTATGCTGTGCGATGCCGCTGCGCCAGGCAAAAGGCTTCCGTCCCATGCGAAGCTCCGCAGCGCGCCGCCACCGTTGCCGGTCCAGAGGAAATTTGTGTCGCATTCGCCAGCATTGAAGATCCAGCGGTGCATATATCCGGCTGATGAAACGGCGAAGATATTCGTGCGGTTGTCGTTGGCTGGCGCATACAAAAATGGTGACTGCAATACCGGCGCGCCGGTGGAAAGTGGCCACTGCGACTGACGGTCGCTTCCGGCAAGTCGGTTGACATACCGGAGTGTGTCGGGACGTTTGCCATCGGGACTGAGGGCGTCGATGAATCCGCCGGGCAGAACATACGGAAGTGCCAGCGAGTCACCCATGATCAGCATCGAATCGATAGCGCCTTTGGTGAGCCCGCTCAGACTGTCGCTGCTGCCATCGGACATTACGAAATAGATTGTGCCTGTTGATTTCTTCGTCGAGTCGATGTGCGCGATACGATATGTAACGTTCTGTCCGGCAGGTGACGAGAATAGTGTCATGGTTTTCCCGTTGACACGTGCGATAGACGGCGCGGCACGTACAGATCCTTTCTGGTACCAGTAGGCGTTGTCGAGGATCGCGGGCCATCCCGGAATGGAAACGCCGCGGTCGTTGAAGGCGTACATCCCGTTTGTCGCAGGAATGATCACGTCGGGGTGACCGTCTCCGTCGATGTCGGCAACTGCCGGATATGCCTTGTTGAACGGAAGTGCGTTAAGCGCAGTGTCTGCACGATAGAAATCAGTCACATCAACCAAACGGTTTTCCCAAGCAGTTGGTGTGGAGAATTTCGTTCCATCCCACCGGCGCATGAGAAGGCGTTGCCGGTTGTCAACTACGGCAATTTCGGTGTTGCCGTCTCCGTCGAAATCGGCTGTGACTATTTTGAAGTCTGGCGATTTCAACGAAAGACTTGCGTCTCCGGCGGCATTTATGGAATCGAGCGCAGAGCTTCTTCCATCTTTTACGGCATAAAGTATTCCACGGGAATTGATCGCCGCGAAGATTCCTGCTGTGTCAAGCACTGCGAGGGCGGTGATTGGTTTTGATCCGGCTTTTGCAACGACGGTTTCGCGATTGGTGGCGTTACCGAACACGACCGATCCTTTGGAGCATCCGGCGGCCCAGGTTCCGTTTTCGATGGCGCAGACAT
>CAIOZP010000409.1 GCA_903862805.1 uncultured Fibrobacterota bacterium | reverse complement strand
TAAATCGGTTGAGTTGTTGAAAGCTGAGTATGATAAGCTCAAGGAGACCTGGGGGATTGAAGCGGCTTTTGATAAGGCCATTCCGGACATCGGTATTCCGGCGTTTCTGGATGGAGTAACTGCGTATGTCATCTGAAAACGCATATCTGTCCCTCCGCTTGGAGGGCCCGTTGCAGTCATGGGGATATGAGAGTCAGTACAACCGCAGAACAACCGGACTGATGCCAACCAAGAGCGGGGTTGCGGGAATCTGCTGTGCTGCACTCGGGTTTGGCCGCGGCAGCAGTGAGGAGGCCACCTTTCTGAGAGCATTCGTGAAACTCAAAATGACTGCGATAGCTGTTCCGCAGGAGAAGAGTGTTCAGAGAATGACCGATTACCATACTGTTCAGAACACCAGAACTGCAGAGGGTAAGAATAAGGATTGTCATATTACTTATCGGCAATATCTAAATGATAGTCGATTCGGTATTGTTATATCCGGGAGTTCTGCTATACTTTCAACCATTGCTGATGCTCTTCAGAATCCGGTGTGGGGAGTTTACTTAGGGCGTAAGTGCTGTATTCCTTCGGCTCCGTTGTATGCAGGCGTGCACGATACCGAGGAGGCAGCTGTTCATTCGCTTATTGGTACACGGCTACTCATAGAGTGTCGTGTTCAGAGGGATGTTGAACGGTTTGAGGATGGACGGGATTCGCTGCCTGATCTGCTGGTTTCGTTTGATTCAGCCGGTCGAATGTTTACTCCCCGCAGAATTTGTCTTCAGGAGTCAGTAAAATGACCCAACCCGAAATCGCCCTCTTCCGCAAAAAAGAAATACGCCGGACTCTTCACAATGGAGAATGGTTCTTTGTTGTTCAGGATGTAGTTGCAGTGTTGACTGATTCTGCTGATCCCAAACAGTATGTCAAAAGAATGCGAATGCGCGATCCGGAATTGAATGAAGGGTGGGTACAACTTGTACCTACCCTTTCCGTAGAAACTGATGGCGGATTACAGAAGATGTCCTGCGCAAACACCGAAGGTCTCTTCCGCATAATTCAATCCATACCTTCATCCAAAGCCGAGCCATTCAAACGCTGGCTGGCAAAGGTCGGATATGATCGGGTACAGGAGATTGAAAATCCTGAACTTGCTGTAAAAAGAATGCGAAGTATCTACCAGCTTAAAGGTTACAGCGACGAGTGGATTGAAAAAAGAATCCAGTCGATTGATATTCGCAAGAAACTCACCGACGAATGGCAGGCCCGTGGAATCAGCGAAGAAAAAGACTACGCCATTCTCACATCTGAGATAAGCGTTGCTGCCTTCGGAATTACGCCCGAGGAATACAAGAAGCATAAAGCACTCGACAAATCTGCTGATAATCTCCGCGATCACATGACTGACCTTGAATTAATCTTCACCATGCTCGGCGAAGCATCTACTGCCGAGATTGCCAGCAACAGGGACGTTCATGGGCTTGATCCGAACAAGAACGCCGCACGAGAAGGCGGTGCTGTGGCCGGTCATGCCAGGCAGGAGCTTGAGAAACGTTCCGGACGTAAGGTCGTTTCTGCCATCAACTACAAAACGCTTCCGGAAAAGGAAGTCAGAAAGTTGCTTGACAAATGAACGGATTGCCTCCTCCAGATCCGATAATGCTCAAAGAGCGTTCCTCTATGGTATTTGTCCAGTATGGTCAACTCGACGTAATAGACGGGGCATTTGTTCTTGTTGACAAAACAGGAGTAAGGATACACATACCAGTTGGAAGTCTTGCCTGCATAATGCTTGAGACGGGCACAACAGTAACACATGCTGCAATAAAGCTTGCTGCGTATGTCGGATGCCTTCTGATATGGGTTGGTGATGGTGGAGTGAGGCTTTATGCAGCAGGTCAACCAGGTGGGGCAAGAGCCGATAGGTTGTTGTATCAGGCAAAGCTTGCGCTCGACGAAACGCTTAGAATCAAAGTGGTCAGGAAAATGTATGAAATCCGCTTTGGAGAAAAACCACCAGAGAGAAGAAGCATTGAGCAACTGCGCGGAATAGAGGGCGCACGTGTAAGAGCATTGTATCCGTTACTTGCAAAGCAATATGGTCTTACATGGAATCATCGGAATTATGACACATCAAAATGGGATGCCGGAGATTTACCAAACCGGTGTTTGTCGGCAGCCAATGCATGCTTGTATGGTGTTTGTGAAGCTGCGATTCTTGCCGCAGGATATGCTCCGGCAATAGGCTTTATTCACACAGGGAAGCCGCAATCATTTGTTTATGATATTGCCGATTTGATGAAGTTTGAAACCGTCGTGCCTCTGGCTTTCAAAATTGCGGCGAAGGGAAACCGGGACACAGCAGAACGGGATGTCCGTATCGCTTGCAGGGACTACTTTCGTCAGGACAAATTTCTGGAGCGAATAATCCCTGCCATAGAAAGAGTTCTTGCTGCTGGCGAAATACAGTTACCTGAAGCACATCCTGAAGCTGTTGATATTGCAATTCCAAATGAACAAGGTATTGGCGATGCTGGTCATCGTAGTTGAAAATGTCCCAGCTCGTCTTCGTGGACGGCTTGGGGTTTATCTGATAGAGGTTCGTGCAGGTGTTTATGTCGGCGATGTTTCAAAACGAGTCCGTTTAATGCTTTGGGAACAGGTCGCGTCTTTCATTGAAGAAGGAAACGCTGTTTTAATGTGGAGCACAAACACCGAGTCTGGCTTTGCTTTTGAGACTCTTGGGAAAAATCGGCGAATCCCTGTCGAGTTTGATGGATTGCAACTTGTTTCGTTTCTTCCGCTTGCCGAAGATGCTTCCATATTGAAGAAATTACCGGATGTTCTTTGAAATTTCTGTTGTGTAAGATAAGCACATTTCATGTGGTGCTGTTTTTTGACTTTTGTAACTTGTTGAGTGATAGTGTTTTATTTTTTAGTCTGTTCCCCGCGTCTGCGGGGATGAACCGCCAAACATAACGCAATGAACGCCAAAATAGGACTGTTCCCCGCGTCTGCGGGGATGAACCGCAATTTGACAATGCGAAAGAGCTTGCCGAGACCTGTTCCCCGCGTCTGCGGGGATGAACCGTTAGTTCAGTCCGTGAAAGATTTCCCTGAAATCTGTTCCCCGCGTCT
>CAIOZP010000408.1 GCA_903862805.1 uncultured Fibrobacterota bacterium | reverse complement strand
GAACAACTGCGGTGCCGACAAAGACACAGTTCCGAAGGCTGCCGGAGCAAGTGAAGTTCAGGATTGATCGGCGCCGGGCCGCTTCCGAATTTGTGAACAGAAAATTCCGTATCAGGGCGCGGTCGTTGACATTTAAGCGGTTATATTATAGCTTATCCTTAAGAAATCCTGTTTGGGAGATATGCGATGATGACATCGGAAAACAGAACGGGCGGCTTCACACTTGTCGAACTGATCGTCACTGTATCCATCATTTGCATAATGGCAGCTCTGGCAGTGACTTCGGTTTCCACCTACATAGCAGAAAAAAACGACGAAAGACAAGTCGTAGGGTTGTGGAAGCAGCTTAAAGGTTTCCGCATGAAAGTGCTGAAAACCGAAAACCGGCACGTAATAATTTTCAATACATTAACCGGAACACCCGCATACACGGCATACCAAGATCCAACGAGCGACGGTACCGGCACAGTTTTAACCATGACCGATGTCTCCGTCGATGTTCCATCTGTCACATTCGGAGCTCCTGACAACTGTACTTCGGGTCCCAACGGGTTATCAATCTCTGGTGGAAGCATAAGCGCTTCGTGGAATCATGATTCGGGGCTTGTTTTTCAGAAAAATTTCATGGGATCAATCGCTTCAAAAGGATATGTGGTTATGAAGTCCCCGAAGTCTTCAAATAAAATCGGGTACATAATCATGGCGGACAGCAATTCACAGGACTTGAGGCTTTACAAGTTCAAGGGGGGAACATGGTTCCAACTGTAGGTAACAATCGCGGATTTTCATTTGTTGAAATCATTGTGTCAATGGTGGTCATGGGTTTCGTAGCCTCGCTTGTGATGCTGATAATTGCAAATTCCAGCAAGTTCAATCTGCTGACAAGATCCGGTGACGAGTCTTACGAAATTGCGCGCCAGAAGCTGGTACAGTTGCAGAATGCCGGAATTGCAGTGCAAGGCTCCGGAACGGAAATCGTTATTCGCGATGCGAAAAGCTATACGGTCACGTGGGCAATTGTAACCGAAGCTCCCAGCAGCCGTAAACGTGCCGATGTCTCTGTAACGTATGCTCAGTCGGGCTCTGCTGCGACAAAAAAGGTTTCAATATCTGGTTATATTGCCGCAACGGTTTGTAAACAGTTTACTCCCAATCATGGGCCAACCGGACTTACTCAGAATACCGGCGTTGTGTACACCATTAGCCCGATCGGAACAACTGCGCTTGGGCCTGTCCAAGTTGTCGATCCGGATGTGGGAGATTCGTGGAAGTTGACCATTCTTCCATCTACCGGCAGTGTTGACACGCTGTTTTCGATAGGTTCCGACGGGTTCACCTTGATCACAAAAAAATCTTTGGCAAATTACACCACCAGCACAGCAACTTGCGCGATAAACATCATGATAACAGATTGTGCGGGGCTGACGTGTAACGCTGTTGTTTACGACACTATCAAATCAGCTGTCGTAAGACAATTTCCAATCGCGGTTTCGGTAAATAATGGAACTTATGGCTCATTTAACCACGCGCCGCCGACATTTAACGCTGACTCTGGTAGTACACCAGTTTTTACTGCGACAGCCAACAGCGGTTACGCAGTTTCATCGATAATCGTAAACGGAACATCCGTTGGTGTTGGACCGTCTTACACATTCCCGCCGGTTTTGACCAGTACAAACACTATCTCCGCAACATTTGTTCAAGCCTTTCAGATAACCGCAACCGCTGGAAGCAATGGAACAATCACTCCCGGAACCGTTTCGGTGCCGCAGGGTGGAAGTCAGAATGAGGTAGTCTCAGGAAATACCGGATACGTAATTCAGTCGCTAACGGCGGGCCCCGCGCCAAGTGGATCGGCCGTCCCTTCGGCGGTAAATCAATCGACCTGCACTTATACCTTCTCCAACGTGACTGCAAATCAGGTTATTTCTGCAACATTTACCCCAGCATATACCTTCACCGCAACAGCTGGAGCCAACGGCTCGATAAGTTCGCCGGGGATTACGACAATTGTGAGCGGAGGCAATAGTCCTACCTATGTTGCCACTGCAAATTCCGGTTATCATGTCGGTTCTATAGTTGTTGATGGAAATGCGCAGACTATAACTCCAGCGCAATCTACTGCCAGCTATGGCCCCATTACGATGAACGGGCCCCACACGATTGCGGCTACCTTCATTCCGTACTACTCGATCACAGTGACTCCGCCGACAAATGGAACAGTCAGTCCAAACGGAACCTTTACATGCGATTCTGGAACTTCCCAGACATTCACCGTTACTCCAAGCGGCGGTTATCAGATATCGTCAGTGAAAGATAATGGAAACAATCTTTCGGGCCCTCCCTACACATTATCTGCGATTGTTGCCAGCCACACAATATTGGCAACTTTCTCCCTGATTCCGCCGGTTACTCATGTCATCCATGACACCGCCGCATTGTACGACAGTCTTTATCCGGGCCCCTGCGCCTATACCGGAACCACCAAAGGAGTCGGAACATACACTGCAAACGATGGTGATTCGGCGAGGATCAACTTCTTTGCAAAGCCTGCGAGCGGATATGCCTTCGACTATTTCAAGGTAAACAACGGAGCTGCCAAATATTCTCCTACCGATCACTACACGTTTCTGAATGTTAAGGGGGACAGTACTATTGCAGTGTATTTCAAGGTCATTCCGACATTT
>CAIOZP010000407.1 GCA_903862805.1 uncultured Fibrobacterota bacterium | reverse complement strand
GGCAATGATCAGCGCACAATTCTTTTCGGAACAGGCGGCGAGAATTTCCTGCGTTCCCTTGTATTTGGAAATACGCCCATAGGCTAGAAACACTGGCCGATCATCGGGAAGAATTATCCCCTTTTCCGCCAAAGCTGCGCGGCTTTTGGCACGCGAGGATTTCACTACCGGATAATCGGGATGCTTCACGACAAAGAAGCAGGTTTCTGGAACATCAAGCATTGTTGACATAATGGGAATAGCCGAATGACTGTGAACATGTAAGCGATCCGCCAGAGCAGCCATCAACCTTTGAAACGCCCGATTGACAAACGCGAATCGTTTGACATGAATATCGACGTTGTGAACTGTCCAGACAACACGACCTCCGACAAGTTTGTAAAGCATGATGAGAGCAAGCTTCAAAACGATGACTAAGAAACCTCGCAGATCGGCAAACTCGACCCAGTGTTGATGAAATACAGAATGTTCCCCGGCGAGTCTGCGAAGAATATGACCGATTGAACAAGGATGAGAAGATCGTATCTCGATTCCTGTTTTGTCAAGTGAAGAGTAAAGAAGCGAAAGGTACGGGTTGATTGCCGAGGCCGGAACAATACGCGGCGAAACATAAACGACTCTGACCTCAGGATCAATGGACCGGTAGAGATCGGCAAGAGTGCTCAAGGTACGGTTCCACCAGTCGTGGAAATTCCGGCAAGTACGATCGAGTCGGCACGACTGATAACAGAATCGGGAATAAATCCTTTGGTCGTTTCCCATCTTGCAAAGATCGAATCAACCTCGTCGCCACCTGCACTGCGCAGAAAAGTAGTGTACTCGTCGTGAGTAAAAGTGCCGTCCATATGAAGTCGGCAGAAGGCTGCCACCTCGTCGATGAATGTCGATTTGTTTGCCGTATGCTCGCGGATAGCCGCATCAAGCAGCAGACAAACCTGTCCGCCTTTGCGATAAATAAGATTGCCTGTTCCATTGGGCCCGTAGTATTCATCCTCAAGAATCGACGGGTCGTCGAGGCTGCGTGTCAATGCCGTCGCTACTGTTGAGTCGAAATAGCTTGTAAGATCGGTCTTCAAATTTGTAGAGGGTCGAAGGCCGAGGTTAACAGCGGTATATACTCCGAGGTACATTGTAGTACCTTCTTTCCACCACGGTATGTCAAGGCTTCCGACTCTTACACCGACCCACGAATGAATGATCTCATGGGCAAGGTTTGCAGAAAATTGCGCGCTGTTGGCCGATGTCGGATCCATTATGCAAAGCGCATTCATTCCTTCGAGACCGATGCCATTGTTGATGCCGGTAATAATGGTAAATGTCCGGTTGGTGGTATCGAATTTAGGCGCTATGTACGCGAAGATTGCAGATGCGATTCTGTTTGCATCTGCGATTGTCGAAGCATCGAAAGTGGTCGTATCGCTGATTGACACAATGCGATAAGATTGTCCGCCAGATATACCGGAAGCAATTATGCGGGAAGAACTGCTGGCAAGTGCCGTCTGGTGGAAAAGCAACTCATACACGTTTGAACAGTGTTCGGTTGCCTCGGTATCACCGTAGAGAAAAACTCCTGGCGGAAGCATCCAGTTGAGGGAAATGTCTCTCGGCTCACGCCAGTCGTTCGGAACGGAACCTGTCGGGCACGGCCAGGCAAAGAGGTATGGGCCGCTGAGGTATCCCTGCGTACTTGATATATGAGGATGAGGCATAAGTAAGTCACTGCCACTTGCCTGTGCGACTTTATATCCGAGCTTGACCGTGTAGGAAATATTCAGGCTGTCGGAACCAGCGGCCGAAAAGATCAGGCGCGTCGACAATTGATGCCCCATGACAATCGATCCGGTCAGGTACGGTACTGATCTGCCGCTGCGGTCAGTAATTGACAAATGCGAAATACCGCCGACGGAATCTGCAAGTAGAAGAGGGTTGTCGGCATAGGCAGGTGGCAGAACAAGCTTTACAGAATCATTAGATGGACAATTCAAAGCGATCTCGACATTGACAGAATCGGAAGGCATGGCCGGAACATTCACAGTATAGGCCCATGTTTCAGTCGTGCTTACAGCGGATGAACCGGATTTGCCATTCTTTGAACATCCTGTGCCGACAACGGCAATCATAGTCAGCCCAATCAACACAACCGGATTCAAAAAAATCTGTATTCTCATTTGTCAAGTCCTGTATGAATAATACAAAAAACTATCTGCACAAAGTCCGGTTGGCATACGATGAACATAATCATCTTGAATCCTTGGCGATATTGTAAGCCCTCATCTTGTAATATAGTGTTTTCGGATTCATTCCGAGAATCTCGGCGGCACGGCCTTTTATACCTCCGAAGTGTTTGAGGACACGGATAATGTGGCGTCTCTCGATCTCACTCATTGACAGAACGGCAAGGCCTGTTTCGTCTTCGGCATGATTCGTCACTGCAACAGAATGCAAGGGATCGGTGGGCTGATGCGG
>CAIOZP010000406.1 GCA_903862805.1 uncultured Fibrobacterota bacterium | reverse complement strand
GATGTATCGGTGAGGTTTCGGTGCTGGCACTTCTTCTGGGCGGTGTTTATCTGATCGCAAGAAAAGTGATCACTTGGCATATTCCGGTTGTTTATATCGCGACGGTTTTCATCTTCACCGGGATCTTCAATCTGATCGATCCAACACACTATGCGCCGCCACTAATACACATACTTGCCGGCGGACTTTTCATCGGAGCCTTCTTTATGGCAACCGATTACACAACCTCACCAATGACCGCCAACGGTCAGATGCTTTACGCCTTTGGTGCGGGCGTGTTGCTTTCGTTGATCCGCCTCTGGGGCGGTTTCCCCGAAGGCTGTTCATATTCGATTCTGATCATGAACTGCTTCACGCCGCTCATCAACAAGTACATGAAGCCGGAGCGTTTCGGAAAGGCAGTGAAACATGTCGCATAAGAAAGCTCGTCCCGATACGCTTCTGAACATGGCTGGAATTCTTATCGCCGTTGCGGTGGTCTCAGGTGTCGCGCTGGCCTATGTGCACAGTGCAACAGCAAGCATCTGCCTTGCCGCTGAGTCTGCGAAAAAGATTGAATCTGCGAAGAAGATTCTTCCTGACTTCGACAACAAACCTTCCGACAAGATGCGTCGTTTTCTCGTAGATGCCAACGACAATATCAAAGAGATCGACCCAGAGAGTTCACTTGACGACAAGTCGAAGGAATGCCTCTGCGAATACTTCCCCGCAACCAAGGGCGGAGTTCCGGTTGGTGCTGCAATCACAACCTTCACCAACAAAGGCTACTCCGGACATTTTGTCCTGATGGTCGGCATTGGCGCCGATGGCAAGGTCACAGAAGTTTCAGTGATTGACCACAAGGAAACGCCCGGACTCGGAGCGCAGATGGTCGAAGATCCATTCCGCACGCAGTTCAAGGGCCGCGTCGGTGGCAAGCCATTTGTTGTAAAGCAGGATGGCGGCGATGTGCAGGCGATCACGGGAGCGACAATCAGTTCGCGTGCCTTCTGCGACGCGCTGAATCGTGCCTACAAGGTTTTTGCGGAGGCAAGCAAATGAAACTCTACGAATTTTTTACCAAGGGTCTAATAAAAGAGAACATCATCTTCGGAATGGTTCTCGGCCTGTGTCCGACGCTTGCCACCACGACCTCGGCAAAAAACGGAATCAACATGGGCATTGCGATGGTCATTGTGATGGTCGGTTCCAATTTCTTCATTTCGCTGATCCGCCACATGGTGCCGTCTAAGGTACGTATTCCGGTTTACATTGTGATCATCGCGGCATTCACCACGATCATCGAGCTGCTGATGAAGGCCTACACGCCAGACATCTACGCGCAGCTCGGCATCTACATTCCGCTGATCGTGGCCAACTGCGTGCCGCTTGTTTCGGCCGAATCGTCTGCCGCAAAATATCCGCCGCTGCCTTCTATACTTTCCGGTGCCGGAACCGGTGTCGGTGTGATCCTTGCATTCGCGGTGCTCGGTGGTGTGCGTGAGCTCCTCGGCAACGGAACGCTCTACGAGATCCGTGTCCTTCCGCAAAATCTCAAGACCTTCATGATATTCGTGATGCCGCCCGGCGCGTTTATCTGCCTCGGCTTCCTCGTTGCAGGCTTCGCAAAAGTCCGCGACAGAATCTACCCGAAAAAAGCGGCATAAGGAGAAGACAAAATGCATGAAATGAAACCAGTATTTGATCTGATCGGAACCTACGCGGTCTTCGCGCCATTCGTTCTTATGCTGATCTCCTACACCTTCGTTCACAATCCGGTGCTGACGCAGTTCCTCGGCATGTGTCCGTTTGTTGGGGTTACAAGCCGGGTCGATACTTCGCTTGGCATGAGCTACGCAACGGCCTTTGTTGTCACCATGTCAACTATCGTGTCATGGCTGATCAATACAACAATCCTCGTTCCGCTCAAGATCGAATTCCTCTACATCGTGGTTTTCATTCTGGTCGTGGCTTCGCTGGTGCAAATCATCGAGATCATAATGAAAAAGGTGACACCCGCGTTGTATCAGGCGCTTGGCATTTATCTTCCGCTCATTACCACCAACTGTATCGTACTTGGAACGGTCATCCTTGCGATCGAGATCAAGCATTTTGACCTGTTCCAGTCGGCGGTTTTCGCAATTGCAAACTGCTTCGGCTTCGCGCTGGGTCTGATCGTAATGAGCGGCATTCGCGAGCAGCTCGAACTATTCGATGTACCAAAAGCAATGCGCGGAATCCCGATTGCTTTTGTTGCGGCTGGACTTATTAGTCTGGCGTTCATGGGATTTTCGGGATTGGTGAAGTAAGATTTTTGCTTGATGATTTTTATTACGGCTGCCGGTTGTTTTTCCGGCGGCCGTTTTTTGTGTGCGCCCAGCAGGACGCTCTTGTGAGTGGAAGCCCCACCGCGAGTTTGGTCAGTGTGTACAAAGAGAATCTTAGCTGCGGAGAGCTTACAAACCGTGGGGATGAAGACTTTGAGCCGATGAACAAGAACAGGATACAAGGCGATATTTCCCATGACGAGTAAGTCTAAGATCACGAAGTTATTCTGATCAAGGTGGATTGTCGTAAATCCAGCGCTGTGCCGATGTCATTGACTAATTTTGAATGCGGCGCTACATGATTATGAACAAACGATAGCCGATAATATGCCAATATTCATAAACAAATCAAAAGGAAATAAAAACAATGACAACGAACTCACCAGCAAAAATCATCCTTGCCAATGGTCGTGAAAAGCTTCCGCTTAAAGGCCACGCCTGG
>CAIOZP010000405.1 GCA_903862805.1 uncultured Fibrobacterota bacterium | reverse complement strand
CCTGGACGCAACAGAGGGAACGTGGATTTCGATCGGCATTCGGTGTTGAAGCCAGTGGGGATTGGGCTTCGTTCGCTTCTTCACAAAAAACTTATTATTTGAGTGTATTCGAAGATAATAATGATACTGCGAATGCCGATCCGAATCTATTGATTCAAAAATTTTCGCCGAGCCGCTCTAAAATTGTCATAAACGGTTTCGACCCGCCAGAGCTGTCATTTGCAGGACTTGGCGGGAAATTGTCTGTCCGCAAACCGATTGCCATGCACGGTCAGTTTAATCTGGATATGCACGGTAACATTGGAATTAGTGAAGGCCGTGCTCTTGCAGGTGATTACAGCTACAAACTTGTTGGCAATTTTAACGCGATTGGTGTTTTATTCTGGTATCCGAATTATCGAACGACATTGTCTTCACAACTTTCGACTGGATACGCGAAACGCTATCGACCAAACAGGAATATCAGCGACGACAATATTGGTGTTTCTCTTACGGGCAATCTTGCATATTTCGTTTCGCCAAACGTGAGGCTGAACGGATCACTTAACGGCTTATATAATCCGGAATTTTATCACCGACCGACGGAATCTTCGACACGAACCCTAAACTATGTCATATCAGCCGGGTTTACATGGTATCTGCTTTGACCGAAGTATGCCCAAGGTTTGACAAAATCATATCTCTTACTTTCCACATTATCCCGTTCCTCCAAATACCTCAGATCTTACAACAAAAAAGCCCCAGAAATTCCGGGGCTTTTTCATGAAAAAAATATTGCAAAGATGTTCAGACCGTGAGCGCCGCCAATCTTTCAATCTGTTCAGATAACATGATATGGTAATTTGATCCTAAATACTCGATTTTGGAACGTAGACGGTTCGCGAAACTTGCGACATCGACGAATTGACGATTTTTCATCTGGACAATGAGCGTTTTGAGGCTGTCGGTGTTGAGAATCTCGTTTGTCGAAATCTCGAAATGAAGCGTCTGGCCTTCACCAACACGTTTCATGACATCCTGAATAGTTTGCATGGTCTCGGCATAGAGTGTCTGGTCAAATCGTTTTTCGACAAGCGACAGAAACTGAGCCAGCTTCCTGCGGAAGAAATCGGAATTATAGATGTAGTTGCGGTTGTTCTTGTAAACCTTTGGATCGTAATAATATTCGCCGATCACAACTCCACGTGTGGTTTTAACAATCGATTTCGGGAAAGTGACAACCGGAATATCGGCAATGGATGGCGTTTGTGTCTGAGCTGAAGCAGGGCTTGCAATCGGATCGCCGAACACATTTCTGCCGGGCTGCGGCGCGGATTTTTCCATATCGGAAATAATCACCGCCGCGAGATCGCCGGAGGTTGGTTCCGGAACCATCTGGCTGTTGAAGGCCTGAACATGTTCTGCCGGAATATTTTGTGCAGGTTGCGGAACAACTGCATTTCTGTCGAAAGCGAAGGGGCTTTCAAGTCCGCCCTGTGTTGACATGATAATCTCGTAGAGACCGTTTACAACCTCGTTTGCATTTATCGCAAGCTCACGTTTGAGCTGTTCCTCAATGAGCGAAAGCTCCTGCTCCTTGATTCGCAGATCATCGTGGCGGAGGTTGAGTCGTTCGAGTTCGCTTGTGCAGTCGGAAATCTCCTGCTTGACATTTGCAACCTCGGAGTCGCGCTTGCGTTTTTCTTCGAGAAGGTCGCGGGAGTCTTTACTGACCTTGCGAATGTATTCTTCCTTGCCGCGAAGAATGTTGATTTTCTCCTGGTAGAAATTGATGAGAATGTCTATCGTGCCGTTCTGCTGTTCGGGAACGAGATTCTTTTTGAGCGCCCATAGCTGATCGAGTGCGAGCTTGGATGTTTCCTTTTCGTTGCGAAGGAGTTTTTCGGCGATGTCGTACATGCTTTCGGATGCAGACGATGCGCGTGTGTCGAGAAGAATGGAGTAAAGGCGATTGGCGTCGGTCGTGCTTCCACCGGAACCGAAAACCGCCTGATCAAGATTTGCTACACGATTCATTTCTGCCAGCCTTTCGGGGTAATCAACAGTTCATCCCCATGTACAAAAGTACTCGCCGAATGCCGCGATGTCAACGATGAATTTTCATAATTTGATGAAGATCAAAGCACTGGCAAGAGGTGGTGGAGCAAATTGTCAGGTTCCACAAGATGTTGTCGGCAAGGTTTTGGCGTGCGTGAAATTACTCGCGCATCCAGGCAATCAGGTTGCTGAACAACTTGAATCCGCTACCTGAAAGCCTCGAAAAAACACCGGTGCCAAAGAAAAGTGCGGCTCGACGACCGGGCGACGGTGTGAGAGTATCGGAAAGAAGTGCACCTTTTTCGAAAACCCACAAGTATGCATATGTGACCGAATTCTGGTCATTGGAAACGGCGATAACATTTGCACCGGCTGGGGCGAAACTACCCATGAGTATTGTATTATCCTGTGGCTTTCCCCAGTTGTCGGTCACTAATGCATCTGCTCCGCGAAGAGAGTCACAAAGTATGGAAGCTGAGTCAACAACATGAAATTGCCGTGTAATGTTTTTGAGCGTATAGACATATTGCCCTTCAACCATATTTAACGCAAAGTCCATTTCGTAATTGCAACTTATCATACGCATCGACGAAGTGTCCCATGCGAACGGTATATAACTGAATCTCGCGTCGTAGGTGAAAATGGCTAATGAGAAAAACTGCTTATCGGGGCTTGATACACTGTCGTATGAAGGAAAGACCGTCGCTCCCAAAGATTCGAGATAATAGTAGGCTGAAACATTATCGTCTGTCCACATGGTTGCACCGGTTACCAATTCCACAAGGTAAGGATCGGGGGTGTATGTTCCGACTGTGTCGCCGAGCCATTTATAGTACGTTATACCGGCCGTGTTCGCACCTGTGTAATAGTCCGGCTCGATACCAGAAACGTATTCTCGCGGTGTAACGACAAAAGACGCTATGCTGTCAGGAGAAATGTTGTAATAGGAATACGGTTTAGTTCTGACGGTCGAACTATGCTCAAGAACGAGGTCTTTTACAAGCATGGAATCTCCGGATGATCCATCGATTGAGACAAGCAGATGAACTCTGTTTTTGTTCCAGCCGAAAACGATGTCTTGGCGGCCGCTTGGAACTCCCGAAAGCGACCAATAACCGGCAGTATCAAGGTGCGTCGAAAGATTTGTTCCGGCAATTCCTACTGCAATATTGGTGTATTTGTTGGTGTCGTTAAGGCCGACTACATATCCGTAAAGTTTAACTGGCTTTAATAGCGTCAGAGCTATTGAAACAGATTTGCCAGACACAACCTTTGTTATTGTCATGGCGCTCATATTTCCGGCATTGTCAAGAGTTTGAAATGCAAGGCTTCCAGCCGGTGCCGCATCGAAAACAGCAGTTCCTTTGGAACTCGAGACAATTGTATCAAGCGGAATGATGCTGTCGTTATCAAAAACCGAATACATGATGACGGTACTTCCGGCAATGAGTTTTCCGCCGGATGTAACAGTGACGGCCACCTTGCCGTTTGGAAGATCTGAACCACCTCCGGAGACCGTGCTGTTCGACGAGCAAGAACCGGCGACTATTGCAAGCATCACAGGACAAAGCAGGGGGAGGAATCTCATTATCTGCTCCTGTGGCGTTGCGACCTGACGATGTCACGTGAGAGCGGATAAAGTTGTAAATTCAATTGAAAAACTTTCGCTGCCTTTTCTTCGTCAACGGCCTCGGCAAGTATGGCCTGACGAAGTTCATCTATTTTTTCGCAGATCTTGGAGTATCCCTCTTCACTCATCATGACGGTGAGTGCTGAGATATGTCGCTGATCCATAGGCAGAGAATCCATTGCCCGCTCTGCAAGGCGAATATACTGTCGGCGCACCGGGCGAGTCACGGCGGAAGGAACATCGGCAGCAGTGACCGCCGGTTCTTCGCGACTGTATGTGCCGTCGGTATTCTTTCGCAACATTCCGATAGAGCAAAGTGTATCTACGGCTTCGCGAGCGTCATCTTCGCTGATCGGTGGCATTACACTTTCACCAAGTTGTGAAAAGGAGCCGTCCCATTTGGGGTCGATTGCCAATTCGCGTACAACCGGATAGTACCAGTGGCGATAAAAAGCGAATTGTTCGTCATTAACGCGGTAGAACGATGACTGACGCCGCAAACGCTCAAGCGCAACACGCAGTTCTTCGCGCTCGGCTTCCTTGTCGCTTTGATTATAGATGACAAGGGTTTCGAAATATTCAAGCGCACGACCAGAAAGACCGATGGCTTTTACAATTTTGGCTGTAGATTCCCTTGAGAGATTCCGTTTGCCGTCCATGACAAGAAGCATAAAGCTTGGCGAGTTGAACCCAGCACGGAGTGCAAAAGCGCGATGCGAGAAGGTTTTGGCGAGTGATTTCTTTTCGGTGAAAAACTCACGGAGGAAATGACGATAATCCTCGTAGCCATATATTCTATTGACTGTATTTGAAACCATACGCATTGCCTTTTTTGCACGAACTGTATCGTCTGCCCTTCATCAAAAGCAGAAGGAATAAAGAAACTCCAGGCTAAATATAGACATAAAACCGCCATGGGAAATACATCTGATTGATATTGCGAATGGTATGGCGTTTAAAACGATTTCCTGAGAAAACAGGCATCTCTTGCCGAATTATAGCAGCCCTACGAAATCGGGATGGAAAACGTGGAGAAGAGTCGTCAATCAAAAGAAATTATTTCTCAAAAATAGCAATACCGCTCACATCAGTCCTTACAAACAATTCTCTTGTACCAGATGGCATCGGTGACATTGAAATACGCAGCACCGGCTTCGTAAAACGGCATCCAGAAATAACGGACTGCGGTAGTTCCATTTTCCTGAATGAGCAGATTCAGATTTGTAAAACTGTTATTTGTTCCATTGTTGAATGGGTTGACCGCGAATAGAAAGCGTCCGTTTGAGTCAGTGGAACTGGTCCAGGTCGGTATTGTGTCAACTGTATTTGTAGCAGGCTTCACGCCGTATATTTTTAGTGAGCGGCTTGCAAGCGGATTGCCTGCGATGTCAACAAACTCCAGGCCTATATAATTCGGGAACATCACATAAGACATGTTGGTTGTTACGCTGAACATGTCATTGTAAAGATTAATCATCCCGATATCGAAATCCGTCCATGCAGAATCATGCATGCTGTTCATGAAAGTAAGAGGGGTCAGATAAGACGTATTACTTACAAAATTTGTGTAGACATTCGCACCAAGCATGGAAGCACACCCGCGAGACAATCCAAAGAGCCACATAAGCGGTCCGGTAGAATTATCTCCGAAAAGTCCTAAGTTAGCGGTGTCCGAATAATTGTGGCAAATTACTCGATTGACGTCAACCCAATTGCCGAAAGCTGGTGGATTTGTTTCAGGATAGTAAAGGAAGCGAAGCGCATAACCAGACGGAGGCATAATATTTTGGCTAAGGATAGAAGTTCGTGGGAATGTGTAGATCGAATCAATCGTGTAGCGAATACAACCTTTAATTCTCGCGTCAGAGAAGTATGAATTGATCTTTGCGAACTGATCGGCAATGAGTTGCTTCACGCGAACGCTGCCACCGTAAGCTGCCATCGTGCTGTCGTCAACGCCTACGATTACCGGAAAATGCCACAGTGGACGTGCATCGGCATTTTCGGTTTTTGCAACTATGTCGAGGGTTTCGGCCGGAGCAATTTTAATGGAATCGACAAGAAGAATTCGGCTTGCAGATGCATCCCCAAGCACAAACTCGGGAAGTTTACCTGGCGGTATTGAATCAAAAACTATCGCCTTGAATCCTGAGATCGCAGCAACCGCAGCTGAAATATTCCTGACTATGGAGGTTCCTCGTATGTAAACATTCCCGTTTGTAAGGGTGTCAGGAACAAGAACCTTTACAACACATGAAGTATCGAGTCTGATTTTCCCGAGATCGACAGAAGAATCGTTGGTATGAACCCCGCAGACTATGTAACGCATTCCGCTCGAGGGATGATAGATGGTCATCGTGTAC
The DNA here is from genome assembly GCA_903862805.1 of uncultured Fibrobacterota bacterium. Lineage (GTDB taxonomy): Bacteria > Fibrobacterota > Chitinivibrionia > Chitinivibrionales > CAIOZP01 > CAIOZP01. The sequence continues at coordinate 3,026 of CAIOZP010000405.1, read as the reverse complement.
GAAATTCCACTCTGTGCATTCAAACCGAACTTGCCGGACTGGTCACTCGTGGTATGAAGGATGTAAGACGTGTCCATTGATGTCGGATCGTAGAAATCGGGTGACAGTTCAATCTCCGCACCAGCTGCAATGGCGCTGTCTGGTAGAACTGCAACACCATGAAGGAAATCGGGGTTATCTGAGCCGCCAGCCACGGACGAATTACTGGAACACTGCGAAAAAATCAGCGCTGAAATAACGGCGCAGAATGAAGCGATGCGTTTCATTCAGATTCTCCGGCAGCCTTCGGGATGTCCGGCTTTGATTTGGAAACCGGAAACATCTGGAAGACCACTTCGTAAACGTTTAGCGGTTTTTCGTCTTCGGATATTCTAAGCAAAACCGCCTCGCGGGCATCGTCGAGTATTTTTTTTACATCTGTAAAGCAGTCTGTCCCCATTGAAACCGTGGAATACGCCACGTATTTCTCTTTAGCAGGAACGGAGTCGATGATGTCGGCTCCAAGAAGAAGAACATCGCGACGCGACTTGCGCTTGATATACACGGGAACTTCTTCGGAGGTTACGATGTCATGTGACAGCATAAAGCGTCCTTCTTCGTTACGTACAACCATTCCGGTTTTTAGAAGGAAATCCACCGCTTCTGATGCCTCCTGTGCAGTGATCGCCGGATTGACGATCTTTGCCAACAGAGCCGGATCCTCTTTCCAATTTCCAATAATCATCAATTCACGAACAACTGGATAGTACCATTTCTCATAAAAGGCAAACTGATCCCATGTAAGTATCTGCTTCTTGGTCTTGCGACTGGCCTTCTTGACTTTTTCGTAGAAATATTCCTTGTCGGCGGCGGTTTCGGCCTGATTGAGCATAACAAGGCTCTCGAAAAACTCTGAAGCACGATTACGTAAACCAACCGCCTGCGAAATCCGTCGGGCAGATTCAGCCGAACAGTTTCTTTGACTACTAATTAGGTATGAGCAGAAATTATGGGAAGCAAAACCAGCCTTTTGAGCAAAATAACGTAGAGAGAACGATGCTCTTTCCTTTTTCTTGGCCTCGAACCAGTCACGAAGGAACGCACGATAATCATCGTACGAAAAAAGCCGGTCAACTACTTCTCTTGACAAAGACATAATTCTGTCTCTCGGTAACTTTTTAAAAGGTTTGCAGGAAGACCTTGATCAATCTGCTATAAATTTAGTTTATTCCGTACACTAAAGTGAATAAAAACGTACACTATTGTTACCATTTGCGAACACTTATTTAGAGAGCTCCACAGGTTAACCAAGCAGAGACAATACATCGGGCACCTCAAGCTCTGCGAACATATCCTTCTCTATCTCGAAGAGGCTGGTTACCAAATAGATCATCTGAATAAATATCCAACATCTTCATTGCCCCATTTTGTGAAGGCACCCAAACCCTCAGTATTTTGCGGGTTTGGTCAACTAATCTTTTCTCTTCCATGAGCATTCCTGCCGAAATAGCTAAGGCTTTTATTATCGACTTACACATTTGCAACCCCCTTCTATCTGATTGCCAACGCCAGTCAATCTCCTTCTCCAACAAGATACCGCGACAAGGCTCAGTATTCAATCACCCAAAGACGTTTTTACGATTATCCGGTATCCTCAGTTACCAGATACAAAAACCAACAATTGAAATTACTATATTCCTGGACGAGTCTATGTTTGGGAAAATATGTAGAATCTGCATTGGTATTACATGGTATCTTAACTCTTTTCCTGAGGGGGGCAGGAGTGCCCGCGATGAGTTCGGAATTTCAGAATATCGGTGCCAACTCACTTTACAGGCAGAAGGGTACCTGCACGAAGCCCAAACCGCATCCTACTCTTCCGAAAACATCGCGGACATAAATCCGCATAGGAAGGAGATCTTCAAGTAAATTAATGTTAGAAGAAGAAAAGCGCCGTGCTTATCTTGATTTTGGATGAATTAGTGTTATCAATAGTGAACACGCTCAGTTTCTGCAAATTGGCGAACATTTTGCAGTCCAAAAGCAATGAAATACAGCACGATGGGACTAATATGTGATCGGCAGGTGGCTTACTTCCTCAATTCAGCGGCAAAGCCCTTTTCTACCGCTGAGATGATATTTGCACTGATTTCGTTAGCCTCATCATCGGTAAGGGTTTTTTCGTCGGATCGGATGGCCGTGGCGAAGGCTATACTCTTCTTCCCCGCTGGAAGTTTTTCGCCCTTGTAAACGTCGAAGGCTTTGGTACTTCTGATAAGCGGCGAAATTCCGGTGATTGTATTGCATACATCGGCGGAAAGGATAGTCTCGTCGAGAACGAAACAAAAGTCGCGATCCATCGTTGGAAATTTCGGGATCGAAACATAGTGTGGCATTGCCGGGGCTTTTTCATAAATTCCTGAAATGTCGAGTTCTGCGTAATAAACCGTACTCTTTATCTCGAAGGCTTTTAGTATTTCTGGTTTTATTTTTCCGATAAATCCACTGAATACTGTCGAAGAAACCGTGCCGGCCTCTTCTGTGAACATTGGCGGAACCATGTCGTCGGCACGTGATACGGTGACCGCAGAATGTTCGAGGCGATCGGCCAAGGATTCTATCAATCCTTTCAGAACATAGAAATCGGCAGCGATTGAGCTACCGATCCACGACTGAGGTATGAGCGATTTTTCTATTATCATAGCAAGCTTCGTGCGTTCGTTTGGCAGAACTGAAGCGGTTTTTTCAAAAGTACGTCCGATTTCAAACAGCATTACATTCTGATTTTTGTAATTGAGATTATGCGAGACAGCTTCAAGCAGACCCGCCGCAAGAGTCGTGCGCATTACACCCATTTCAGGCGCAAGCGGATTGGCAAGAGTAACTTGCGAAACCGCAGGCGTGAGAAGCGAACATTTCTGCGACGAAGTAATAGGGTTACTAATCGCCTCACTGAATCCGTTTGCTGCGAGCGTATGACGGATGCGATGGATCAGTCCTTCCGGATTGTAACGCCTGCGGTCGATCGGAACAGGCGAAGTTGCAGG
>CAIOZP010000404.1 GCA_903862805.1 uncultured Fibrobacterota bacterium | reverse complement strand
GTGCTGTAGCAAAAGACTTTGATTCTGTTTTTTCATCTGCAATCCGCCCGTTTGTATTTTCCGCTCCGATGTATTTGCAACAAAACAAGGAACGAAGAAAAATGGGTTTGAAAGAAGATGCCCTCGCCTATCACGAAAACGGTCGCCCTGGCAAGATCGAAGTGATTCCGAGCAAGCCGACGCAGACACAGCACGATCTTACCATGGCCTACACGCCGGGCGTTGCAGAACCATGCCTCGAAATCCAGAAAAATCCCGACGACGCACTCCGCTATACCGCACGGCAAAATCTTGTCGCAGTTATTACGAACGGCACCGCAGTTCTCGGGCTCGGTGACATTGGCGCACTTGCAGGCAAACCGGTGATGGAAGGAAAAGGCGTTCTGTTCAAGCGCTTCGCCGACATAGACGTTTTCGACATAGAGCTTGATACGAAAGACCCACAGCGTCTTATCGACGCAGTTGAAATCATGGAGCCGACCTTCGGCGGGATCAACCTTGAAGACATCAACGCGCCGGAATGTTGCGTGATCGAAGACGAACTGAAGCGTCGCATGGGAATACCGGTTTTCCATGACGACCAACATGGAACGGCGATCATTTCCGGCGCGGCGCTGATCAATGCAACTCTTCTTCAGGGCAAGAAGTTGTCCGAGATTCGCATTGTATTCTCCGGCGCCGGTGCTGCTGCGATTTCCTGCGCTCGCCATTATGTGAACCTCGGTGTGAAGCGCGAAAATGTAGTCATCTGCGACAGCGAAGGCGTGGTTTACAAAGGGAGAACGTCCGGCATGAACGCCTACAAAGCCGAGTTCGCAAGCGAAACATCCGCACGAAATCTGACCGAAGCCCTTGAAGGTGCCGATGTCTTTGCCGGACTATCAAAAGGCGGCGTTGTAAACGGCGACATGCTCAAGACAATGGCCGATAAACCGATCATTTTTGCAATGGCAAATCCTGACCCAGAAATCGGCTACAACGAAGCAAAGGCTGCGCGGCCCGACTGCATCATGGCAACAGGTCGCTCCGACTTTCCGAATCAGGTGAACAATGTTCTCGGATTTCCTTTCATCTTCCGTGGTGCGCTCGATGTCTGGGCATCAACAATCAACGAAGAGATGAAAGTAGCCGCAACACTCGCTCTGGCCGAACTCGCCCGCGCTGGAAATGTACCGCCGTCAGTTGCCAAAGCCTACGGACTTGACAAAGTGGAATTCGGGCCTGAATACATAATTCCAAAACCGATGGATCCGCGTGTTCTTGTCGAAGAAAGTCTGGCTGTCGCCAAGGCGGCAATGGAAACTGGTGTTGCGCGAAAGCCGATCACCGATCTCTTTGCTTATCGAAAGAAGCTGGAAGATATCGCTGTAAAAATCCAGAAACTCGGCTGAGTTTTGACTGTAGCTTATTGACAAATGGGAAGGGTGTTGACGACAAGGCACTCTTCCCATTTTCTTACCGAGTTGATCCTGTAGATTTTGTCGGCCGTTCGCATTTCGTCAAGCGTGATGACTCGTTCCTCTATAACTCCGGAATTGAGCAGATGATCTCGAAAGACACCCGGCAGAAGTCCGCATTCCATTGGTGGCGTGAACTTCCCACCGTTTTTTTCGATGACAATATTTGCGATTGTAGTTTCGGTCACTTCGTTTTTTCCGTTGACGAGAATCACATCATCACAGTTTTCAATTGATTTGGCGGCCGTTTCATAGATTTTTCGATTTGTTGTTTTGTGATAAATGAATGGATCATCAGAATGGATTTTGATTGATGAGAAACCAAGTTGAACTTTTTTGTCGGATGAACAAAAAGGCGTTGATGAAATTTGTACCACTCCCGCTTTGTCAAGCAGAAGCCTCAGACGCACTGATTTTTCCGTAAGCGTTTTTGTGTGATCATTTAATGCGGCAACGATTTCCTTTCGGCAAAAAGGGAACCCGAAATACTTTGCCGTCTGTCGCATTCTGTCAATATGATCATCCAGTAGAAAGACGCCTGAAGCTTCTTCCCAAAGCATTGTCTCTATCAATTGGAAATCGGGTCGGCGAGCCGAAAGCACTTTTGCCTTAAGCAAAAATTCCTCGTATTCATTCTCTGACTTTGAATCGTGAACGATTCCCCCACCGGTTCCATAGATCGCAGTCTGTCGCGTTTTGTCAATTTCAACCGTCCGTATTGCCACGCTGAATCGGGCTTTACGATTGGGAGAAATCGTTCCGATCGCACCGGTGTAAATTCCGCGTGCTGATGACTCCAGCTCACGAATGATCTTCATGCTCTCGACCTTCGGCGCGCCGGTGATCGATGCACACGGAAACAAGGCACCAAAAATATCCGCAACATTCGCGGAAGTTTTAGAGCTGACAGTCGATGTCATCTGCCAGAGGGTCGGATACTTTTCTACAGCAAAAAGTTCTTCTACATTAACGCTGCCTGCTTCGGCGATACGTCCCATGTCGTTGCGGATCATATCGACTATCATCAGATTTTCAGCACGATCTTTCGGCGATTCCTGCAGCTGCCGTGACATAGAAATGTCATCGGAATTTCTCAGTCCTCGCGCAATCGTTCCTTTCATCGGCTTTGACAAAAGAGCATCGCCGTCGAGCTCGAAAAACAACTCCGGAGAAACGGAAAGGATCGAGAACTCATCATCATCTATAAAGCAGGAAAAGTCGCTTGGCTGAGAATCGACAAGCGATTTGAAAAATGCCAAAGAATCGCTCTTGAAGTCAGCGGAAAATCTTCCAGTGAAATTCACCTGATAACAGCGCCCGTCGAGAATGTATTCATGGATTTTGTTCATGGCCGATTCATGTTCAGTCGCATTTGTCAATGATTGCCATTGAGGTTCGCAGGTGGGCGCATTGATTTTTGATAAGTCGTGTTCATTCGGTTCCTTGTAAAGGCCAAAGCAAAGTAGCGGGAGCGGGCCGTTGTATTTGTGTGTAACAAGCGCCGGATCAAATGCAGGTGAGGCGTCGTAGGTAATGAAACCGCAGGCATAAAGTTTTTCTGTATTTACAAGATCTTCAATTCGGCGAAGCGCCGGAAGGATTTCTGATATTGTGTTTGCAGTAACCACTTCGATGGGCGAGGTGAATTCGGCGAATTTTGTTGAGGAGTGTTTTTGGATTATGCGCATCATTAAGAATTATTGACGGGATATATTAAGACAACGAAGGCAATGAAGAAGGAAGGGGTTAGCC
>CAIOZP010000403.1 GCA_903862805.1 uncultured Fibrobacterota bacterium | reverse complement strand
CTTTTTCTTTTGTGCTATTTCAATTTGGCGACCTCTCAGGGGAAGTCATCCTTGGAAGGCATATTTCAGGCTGCTATAAATGTAAAGTGCACCTATAGTTTGCAGTCGAGGCTGGTGGACTTATATTTTTGCGAGATATGTGTGACTCGTATTAAATATGCATGAAGGGTTTTTATGTCTATAGTGTCTGGTTTGTTTGGCGAAAAAATCCGCGTTCCGGTCGCAACATTTTTAATAGTCAATATTATTGCCACCGCACTTTGGTATTTACTGCCTCAATCTCATCTTATTAACTGCTGGAGCGACGCACTTTTCCTGATTGGAACCACCGTTGCCTGTATGGGATTCATCACTGCAATTCTGGCAAAATCCCGCCGCCATTATTATTTGCATTTGAGAGGTCGCTTTTCGGGCAAGATCGACAATGACGAGAAATTTGAACTTGAGCAGAAAAGACGGAACCAACAGGCGACTGTCGCTGTTCTGGTAGCAATTGGTGGGGCTTTGGGGATTATTGCCTCTGCGCTTGTGGTTTATCTGTCCGTTCCAGCGGCTTGATTCAACCGGCAACTCCAAGCACTTCGGTGTAAGCTTCTTTACGAAGCTACAAAAATCGTTTATCGCAACTCAATTCTCATCATAAATCACTTCTTCCAAACTCGGAAAGCGAGGGCGGCCTGGAGGCATTTCAAGTTCCGCTACGTTTAGTTCCGCTTTCATTTCGTCGAGGGACTTTCCTTGTTTTTTCAGCGTAATAACTTTCTCTCGAACTGACTCGACCGATTTTGCCAGCAACTCAACCGCATTTTTATTCAGTGGAATTGCGTGTCCGCTTAGATATGTGTCGCAATCGAGGCTCATAAGAAAGCGAAGCGTTTCCAGCAAGCCCGCAGATGATCCGCCTTTGCGTGCGTGAATAAGCAGCGGCCTTCCGTGGACAAGCAGATCGCCGACAAACGCGAGTTTCTTTGACGGCATGAAGATTACCGTATCTCCACCGGTGTGCGCTGGCGCGATGAAGGAAAGAATCAGGTTCTCTCCCTCGAAGTCGATGGTTTTTTCTTTGGTAAAAGTGTCGTTGGGAAGGTATGGAACAAGCGCCCTCAATCCGCTGCGCTCGAATTCATCCTTCATTTCGCTGCGGGTTTTTTCTGTGGCAGTGATCTGCATGTCTTTGGGAAAAGCCGAAAGGCCGTTCACGTGATCGAGATCGCTGTGCGTTAAAATCATTCTGCTTATCGGTAGAGCGGTGATCTTTTCTATCTCTTCGATTAGAGCTTTGCCGAATTCTTCGGTCATCTTTGCGTCGATTACCAAGACCGAGGTTTTCCCCACAAGAAAATAGGAATTTGCACCCATTCCGCCGTAAACAGCGTAAGTATTTTTGGAAATTTGTTTCGTTTCAATTGGCCCTGGAACTGGGAACTTGAAAGATTTTGGCACTGATTCTGTCATTTGTAAACTCCGAATATTTGTTACTTGTTACCTTTGTCAGAAATAAAAAGATACACAGACAAGGCGCAAACTGCTGAGCCGAACAAAACGAGTACGCCAATGTCAAGCGGATAGTTTTCATGGATTCCCAGCAAGGTTCCGCGAAGAAGATTTACTCCGTAGGTGACCGGATCAATCGCAGCGACATATCGAAGCCATTGCGGAGCGTTTGTCAGCGGATACATAGCACCGCTTAGAAAAAACAGCGGCATCACGAGGAAATTGTTTATGGTTCCAAAGCCTTCAAACGATGTCATGCGTGTCGCGATTGCCACGCCCACGCCGCATATTGCAAACGCCATAATAAACATCGCAAGAATGGTAAAAAGAATTTGTATAAATGAAAGATGCAGATGCAGAAACGGAAAAAATGCAAGCACGATCAGTCCCTGAATCATCGAGGTGATGCTTCCGCTTAGTGTTTTGCCCAAAGCAATTGACACCCGCGAAACCGGCGCGACCATTATCTCTTTCAGAAAACCAAATTCCCTGTCCCAGATGATTGATGTTCCGGCCATAATAGATGCGAAAAGAACATTCATGGCAATCATGCCGGGGAAAATGTACTGGGTATAATTGAATCCGCCGGGCAGGGCGGCAAAGGATCCGCGCAGACCATTGCCCAAAAGGAACAGCCAGATAAACGGCCTGACAATTGAGCCGTAAAGTTGGCTCGACTGCCGCAAACTTCTGATAATATCTCGGTAGGCAATTATGAAACTATCGTATATTACGTTCATTACTTTCTCCTCCTGCGGTTTACCGCTGCGCGAAGCATGTCTTTTCCGCTGGCGTCTTCTTCCCGGATCATGCGGCCG
>CAIOZP010000402.1 GCA_903862805.1 uncultured Fibrobacterota bacterium | reverse complement strand
ATCGAGGCGGATCATTTCGTCGATGCGGTTTTTGGCGAGAATCACATACCGCCGCACCACCGCGACATAATGCGCAAAACGCCGGAGAAGTCGCGGAATATCCTTCGGGCTGAAGAAGAGCATCACGACCACGCATACTACCAGCATCTCGGGAAAATCAACGCCGTTGATCATTATTACTCCGCGGATATGCGAGCCATGCAACAAGAATACTGATGCCGTATAGCGCGATCAGCGGAACCGCCATTGCACACTGTGACAAAACGTCGGGTGGCGTGATCACTGCGGCCACGATGAAAATCACAACAATCGCATAGCGGATTTTTCTCAACAAAAACGATGGCGAAAGGATTCCTGTTCCGGCAAGAACAAAACTCACCACCGGCATCTCGAACACCAGCCCGAACGCAAGCGTAAGCTGCATCATGAAGGCAAGATACTGATCGGCGCGGAACATCGCTGTCATGCGGCCGCCGGAATATTTCACGAAAAATTCGAGGATATACGGCGCGATGAAATAGCAGGTTGAAGCACCGGCCACGAACATGACAATCGACGCAACAAGCGCCGCAAACGAAATGATCTTTTCCCGCTTGTAAAGTGCTGATGAAACGAAGCTCCAGACCTGATGAAGAATGACCGGCGACGCAACAATCAATCCGCCGAACATTGCAATGTGCAAGCTCAGAACCACGACATCGGTTGGCCCCGTGTAGATTATTTGTGGCGCCGGTGAGGTGAGCCGCAATGGATATAAAAGAAGAAAGTCAACGATCTGTTTCCACCAGATACCGCATGGGATGCTTGCGACAAGCCACGCCCCAACACAGATGAAGATACGCCGCCTCAGTTCCTCGAGATATGAAATAATATCCTGTGCGGTGCTCATTTAGCCGAAGGCTCGTCCTTCTTCTCCGGCTCAATCGCATCAGTTTTTTTTGCGGGTTCCTCTTCCTTGAGCGCCTTGCGGAACTCGCGGATTCCTTCGCCGAGACCTTTGGCAAACCCGGGCAGTTTGCTGCCGCCAAAGAGTACCAGAATTAAGCCGACAATCAGAATAAGTTCAATACCATTGGGCAAATGCATAATCACTCCCTGAAAAAAAAACGGTGACACGTCGGAAAATAGTTTCATTCCATGTGTCACCGTTCCCGAAAATCGCAAGCGATCAGCGAGTCAGTACAAATCGTGCAGTGTTTGATCCTGCCGTTGCGAAATAGACTCCACTTCCAAGTCCTTCGATGCGAAAGTTCTTCAAAGTTCCTGCCGTCGTCACGAAGGATTTTAATTCGCGGCCGTCAACCGAGCAAATCGACAGTTTGGAAACTCCAACAGGTATGTTCACCAAAAGAACTCCGTTTGCGAAACGCGCACCGAACTTTGCCGCCAAAAATCCTTTTCCATTGATAATCGGAGAAGATGTTCCGACAAGCGGAGCCGATTCACAGTTGTAAATCTGCCCCGAAGTATTACTGTTCTTCTTCACGACAAACGCATTGAGCGCGATATGCTCAGGCTTCGGCGCGATGTCGTAGTAAAGATCGGGAAGTGTGTAGTTGAACGGAGCATCGTATTCGACACCTGCAACCGGATCGGATGGAATAACACCGCTCAATCCCCAGAATGAATTAGCTAATATTTCTCCACGCAGAACCCATGGATGTACGAAGCCCAACACCGGCCAGACCGGCAAAGCCGCATCGTCGTACTGCGAATAATTTGGATCAGGCCCCGTCACGCTGTCTTCAACTGTGTAAAGACCTATGCGGTAATCTCCGCTGCCGGGTGAAGCTTCAAATGTCACGTGCACCGTTCCGGTCACGGTTTTCGAAGTGCCGTCCCAGTCACGATCGATTACAACTTTTGCTATTGCAGTATCATCAATCAAACTGTGCGTTGCAATGTCGTTCATCACGGTCGCGCTGTCCACCATTATTGCGAAAGGCGTGCATCTGTTTGCGGAAGCTGAAAGCGAAGTGCTTGCTCCAAACGCATTCGGATTCATGGTGTCAGGACTATAACCGCAGAATTCAAGGCTAATGCCCTTGCACGCCTGAAACATTGGTTCTACAGGCTGATCCGGTGCGCCCATAGGATATCCTACGTGAATTTCTACAGGAAGTAACCGATCAGGATAAAGGTTCATGAACTTGGAAACAAGCCTCGGCCCCCGAGGACAAGCATGTCAACCGTTACTGGTTGTTTCTTCAAGCAGAACTTTTTTGATCGCGGCATCTGCGGTGACCACACTCATCAACGCCACGAGAATCAGAAATACGGGACGTTTCATGAATCCTCCTTTCCTTTGGGGAT
>CAIOZP010000401.1 GCA_903862805.1 uncultured Fibrobacterota bacterium | reverse complement strand
GTGGAACTGATGACCTATCCCAACGGCTCGAAATCGTCGCCCTGCATTGTCGATTGGGATGGTGACGGACTTAACGATCTGTTGCTTGGTGACGGGTTAGGTAATGTCTGGTTCTACAAGAATACCGGAACCAAAACCGTACCGATGTTCAGTAGCAGCAACGGTGTTAAACTGAATGCCGATGGCGATGTTTTGCAGTACAGCAGCGGCGCAACCTGATGCGGCGGAATTGTACATCCTCAGGTCGAGGATATGAATGGTGACGGGATAAAGGATCTGATTCTTAGTGAGCTGCATTTCAGGGATACATGTGACTGGGGACAGTGTGTCTGGTACAGTCGCAATCAAAGCGGAGATCTGCATTATGAAGGAGTCATTTCATTTGGAGGTCAGAGTAGTCCGTATGGTTTAACCTCAATAGATTATTCACTGACAGCAACGGTGAAGGATCTGAATGGTGATGGCCTGCCAGATATTACGACCGGCTTCAACTGGTACGGGAATAACATGGAGATGAGGATTTACTACAACGCGGGAACTAAAGCCGTACCGTCATATCAGTCGTACGTTGCGCCAGTAATACCAGGTGTGTCCGCATCAGGTACGCAGCAGTTTATCAAATATGGCGACTTCAATGGTGACGGGATTTCCGACGTTGCGATATTTTCCGGGGATCATTATGAAAACATCTATTGGCTATTTGTCAAATGTTCGATTTACCTGAACACCGGCACAGAAGCTGCGCCGGTGTATGGAGCAATGGACACCAGTTTCCTTTACTCGGGAGCAGCAGAACGATCGTTCAACGGAACCATTGGTGATCTCAACGGAGATGGACTTGATGATGTTATCGAGATGACTGGTGACTCTACAAGCGGTGATTTCTGGGGGAAAAAGGTTTCTGTCTTTTACAATACAAGTCCGGTAGTTCCTAATCGTAAACTCCAGGACGAAGAGAATAATGTCCGATCTGTTGACGTCAGCATGCATGGTTCAATCATGACATTGACATCAGCCGTCTTCGGTACAGGAGCGGTTACGGTTCGAATATCAGACATGTCAGGCAGAACTGTTTTTGTCAAGCAGACGAAGACAGTTGCCGGATCGTCTCTTGCCATTCCGCTTGAATCGATTTCGAAAGGAGCCTATGTCGCGTCGGTCTTTACAAACGGGAATTGCGTTGCCAAAAAAGTTTTTGTCCGATGTCGATCCGATTGACAGTCAGCAGATAGAAGCATTGACAAAAGGTAATAACCGGATTGTGATTCGCATCTTGTCAATTTGTCCGGACTGCGGCTTGATTCAAAACAGCATATCGATATAAATCTGGAGCCTGGGCAGATAGCCCTTCCATCCGCTGACCACATATCCATACCTCGGCGAGATCGGCCATGCGAAATCTATGCAGCCGCTCTTCATCAGCGAAGGAGCCATGATCCGTATTCCGGCGCCGGCGCTCAGGCCGTACTGCGGAAGATCGGTGGGTTTCAGCGGAGAATCGATTGTGCACTGGGATTTGCGAGAAGAAATGAAGGACAAGGACATCGGTATCGTGCGGCAGCTTGAAGAAACCTTTCTGGCCGACATCGAAGATTGCGGCGAGATCACCACAGATTCATACGCCGAACGCGGACTTGGGGAAAGAATGGTCGAGCAGCTTGCAAGATTGTTTTCGCCGCTGATGTGACAGCGGAACGTGTCAATAACTTTTATGGCCGCTCTATTAATTTGGTTTTCAACCCATCCTTTGGTGCTTTTTTTGATAGCTGCGATGATTTTGCAAAGTTCAAGCGCGTCTACGTGAATGCTTTCAACGGATTTCCCTGATTGAGATCCCAGAAATAATGAATGTTGCCGTTGGAGAGAATAACGAATCGGCAGTTCTGGCTCTTGGCATATTTGCGGGCCTGTTCTTTTCCGTGCAGGGGATCAATGCGTTCGGCCTTGGCTTCCAAAACGACAATGGGGAAATCTTTGGAATCAAGTAGAAGATAGTCAACAAGACCGCTTTTGAGGTGCTCGAAATCATCGCCTAAATCGGCATGTATTTTTACATGGTTTTCAAGAACGACATTGGCACGTCCGGCTACTTCGTCGAGAAGCCGCCACCCTGCGCTTTCAAGCATTTTGTTGATTTTTATGCGGGCATGGGCCTCTTTTTTCATTCCAGTTCCTAAGTTGGGTCAGGATCATGTTCGCAAAGGCAGAAATATCAATCATCCGAATATGCTTCATTCTCAGCTGGTACTTAATAATGAATCATTATGAGCTGTGACTACATATTTACCCACCGTAACCTCAAGAAAACAGGTTTTCTCTAATACATCAAAAAAATTTTGGCAAAACTGCAAAAAATTTTATAGATTTTCCATTGTTAACCCGTCGGGATGCTCACAAATGCAATCCCTGTCGGACAAAACACAAAGTTTTCTCAGGAGTTTTTTATGGCCAACGAAGAGCTCGAAGCGCTCAAACCCGCGCTTGCAGTAATCCCTGCGTCGGATGTCAAAACTGCCGTCAATGTGCAGTCGGAGATCATCCGGTTTACTTCACTGACTCAGACAGCCGATGAAAACATCGATGTCCTGACAAAAGCAGGACTGAATCCTGTCAATGTCAGCAATCTCAAAAGCGGTATCCCTGCCATGAGCAGTGCAGAGGCGCTTTGGGAAATGAGTTTTGGGGCCAACGATTCTCATGCCCAATGGGCCGCAAAGTCCGATTCGGCTTTTTCACTGCGTAGAACCCTTCGTCGTGATCTCAAGCACGCCTGCCACGATCATCCCGAATTGCTCAAGGTAATTTCGGCAATGGAGCGCGGGCAGACCAACGACGGCATGCTCCTCGAACTCGGAGAACTCGCACAGTTTGGGGCCGAACATACCGATCTTCTTGCTGCAATAGGTTTTGACAATTCCAAGATCGACACGGCAAAGAGTCTTTCATCCGAATTGACCGCAGTTTATGCCAATCACCACCTCAACCGTGGCGGTGATCAGGGTGCAAGGGATCTGCGTGATCGCGCATTCACATACTGCACAAAATCGGCCGATGAGATCTGCCGCTATGGCAAATATGCCTTTGCCGAAGATCAGAATATGCTTGCAAAATTCACAAAAGGCTGGTCTCACAACACAAAAAGTCATGGCAAGCAGGACGATAATCAAACGCCACCACCTGCAAAAACCTGAGAACTCTTATTTATTGTCATTATAGAGGCTGTCTCAAAAGGGGCAGCCTTTTTTGTTTGGCGAACATTTCAACCCAGATTGTCCGTTGGGACGTGGATGTAGATTCGTGAGGCTTTGAGCCGAATTGCGATGCGGATTTTGAAGTAATATCCGACAAGATATTGCTGAAAAATACGCATAGCAAGGCTGCCAAAGAATCGCGGAGATACGCCGCGACCTAATGGACATTATGGGTTCAAGGCCTTCACCGACCTCACCCCGGACTCCGTCCGACCCTCTCCGAAAGACGAGGGTATATGTTCCTTTCAGGAACGAAAGACATAAGAAGCCAAATTCAAGCCCCCTTCTCTGTAATGTCATTAACTTAAGAACGCTACACTTTGACCTCATCCCCCGACCCTTCTCCTTCAGAGAGGGGGCGCTTGCTTTTGAGCATTTTTAACGTTCCCAAAGGGAACAAATACCCTCGTCTTTCGGAGAGGGTCGGACGAAGTCCGGGGTGAGGTTAGGCGCGATGGACGCTCAAAAAGCTTAAGTTAATGACATTGCCCCTTCGTCTTTCGGAGATGTTCCAGAGCTGGCGAGGAAATAGAACGGGCCGGGGTATGAGCTCTGGGATATACGATCAGAACAGTGGGATATACGATAAAACCCCGTCGCACAGCTCTGCTCCCTTTCAAGGAGGCTTTTTGAATGCGAGGGCGGTGGCGATAGTTTAAGGTGCCGGAGGTCGTTGAGCTGAGCCGAAACAACCGTGTGTGCTTCGGTGGCAGAGGCGAAGCCGATTGCGCGACCCGCGGAGCAAAATCCTTTTCCCTCTTTGTTCGTTTGCAAACGAACAAAGAGGGAAAAGGATTTTGCTCCGCGGGTC
>CAIOZP010000400.1 GCA_903862805.1 uncultured Fibrobacterota bacterium | reverse complement strand
TAGATTGCTTCGGATCGCCAATAAGAAACAGCGGACATGGAAACCGGTCGTTGTCATAGACCGTAGAAAAAATATCGTACTGTAAAGGATCAGTATCCTGAAATTCGTCGATCATCGCAGCTGGCCATTCTGATCTGATGCATCTGGCGAGGCGTTCGGAATATTTTGTGTCGGCAGATTTTAGCGCATTGCGTACAGTGATGATCATGTCGTCGTACGAAAGTGCGTTGCTGCCCGTTCTTACCTTTTCGAGTTCAACATCAAGGAGAGTCAAAAACTCAAGCTTCAAACCATTCAGTCGATTACGGAATTGTTTGTCGAGGATATTTGCCGCATCAATCACGCCCTGCCATGCGTCAAAGAAATCATCCGATGGAATATCGGCCGCTTTTTTTTTTGTGGCAAGTCTTTCGGCAAGAAACTCCATACCGATCGAACACGAATATTCATCACGAATGTTGGCCACCAATCCGGAGAAATTGGTGTGGTCAATTGTGAAACTTTCAACAATATTCTTTACGGAAGAGAGAGCCTTTTCTATTCGTCCAATGCGAAGTTTATTGCCATTGAAAATCTTTCTGGCGTGCGCGTCGTAAAGTTTTGCACCAATTTTTTCTGCATCAAAAAGATTTTTAGCGTTGAGAAGTATCTGTTCCAGTTCTGGCAATGTATCTGGATGATTGTCAAAAAGAACATTGCCGGAGCGGACGGTCTGCAAGTGGACATCAAGAGGCGCGAAAAGCTCCGGCCCGACTTTTTCATCTGCCAGCCACGCAAGAAATAACTTATCACTTTCATATTCTGCGGATTTTCTCCGCCAGAAATCTTGTGCAATAAGCATTGATGGCCTGATGTCGGAATCGGTTTCGGTGTCAAATCGCGCACCGGTTTCAAATGCATACTTCGACAGGATGCGTTTGCAGAATCCGTGAATCGTATAGACGGAAAGACTGTCGGAAAGAGCTATCGCTTCGTCAAGTCTCGAACAGATTTCGACGAGCGATACCTTGCCGGAATCGGCTAATGCCGAGTAATGTCCGTGAAGATTTTTTATTACCGGATCTTCTATCGCTGCGTGACGCTTCTGGTCGAATGCATCACGTGCGTCAACAAGGCGGCTGCGGATTCTGTCTTTGAGTTCTGCGGCTGCGGCATTTGTAAATGTGACCACGAGAATTCCATCGGGAGAAATCTCGCTACGTTCAATAAGTAGTCGCAGGAAAAGTGCTGTAATATTGTAAGTTTTCCCGGTACCGGCGCTCGCTTCTATAAGCCATTTTCCTGTGACATCTATCGAAATGACGTCGAGTTGTTTCGCATTCATAATGAGGTTTCCTTTGCAGAAGAAACTTCGAGAATCGGCGCAAACATCTCCGCACATTCCACAAATGCGTCGTCGAACAAGGTTGTTGTCTTTCTGTAAAGAAGGAACGACGCAGGATCTTCCGACGGTGCTTTGGTGAAATTGTCGGAATGATTCCACTGTGTTGCAACTTTGCTTAATGCTTCATCCGGTGAAATTCCTTTTCGTTTCAGCTCCAGATACCTGATTGACAAATCGGGAACGAAGTGCAGTGGCGCGGTTTTCCCTGAAAAGAATTTTTCGACAAGCGATTTCATGTTGGTTTTTGACTCATCAACCGACATCGGAATGTAGCGAAGCGTCTGCACGTCTTTCGAGTCTGTGCCTACAATCACGCTCTCGCAACTTTGCATCGAATTGATCGCAAGATGCCTGATCCACGCGGCGACGCGATCCTTCCCTTTTATAGTGGAAGGTCTGGCGTTGATCTGGAGTGCTCCATAAATATTGCGACATCTTCCATATAATTTCATGTCGCTTTCGCCGACTCTTAAAATTGTTTCGATGTCTGCACAATGTTCCGGATAACCCTGGGACAATTCCAAAATTCGCCGATGCAACAGGTTCATTTCTGCCCATATCGTTCCGAACGAAAGTTTGCCGAACTCACCGTGCGGGTATGAATCGTCGGAACGAACAATTTTCCATGCATCATCAATTGGCATATCTATATTGACAATTCGGGAATCGAGCAGCTCTGTAATGCGCTTGCGAACAGCGTAACGATGCAAAGAATTTTTACCAGAAATTTCAAAAGTCTCGGTGTCTTCCGAAACCATCTCGTGTTCAAATGGAAGCGATGCCTTCAGAATTTTTTTCAGAAAGTATTCTGCCGGGTTTCTGTAAAAACTGATCATGTCGTCGAGATTGATTTCCGATGGAAGATTCACTTCCGATGCATTGATGTTTATGTCGGGGACGAACGGGTCGCCAGATCTTGATACAATTGGAAGATGCTCGGCTGCATAGCTTCGATAAAGGCTGTCTTTTCTGAAATATTCTGCTGCAAAGGGCTGAAGCCGGTGCTCGTGTATCAGCGCTGACCTTACACGTTTTCTTAACACCGATTTCTGCACAGCGTCATCGGCGTTCCCGCAATAATATTCGGCAAGATGATCGATCAGTTCACCGATAAGTATTGAAGGTTCGGTTTCGATTTCACTTCCGTTTTTTCGTCCGGTGTAGGTGATGATCAGTTTGTCGCGTGCGCAAAGCATTGCTTCGAGAAACATGAAACGATCTTCGTCGCGAAGCGAACGGTCGCCGGGACGATGGTGTCCATTGGTCGATAGATCGAATGCGGCCGACATCTCGGTACGAGGAAACGCGTCGCCGTTGAATCCGATTATGCTGATAATGCGAAACGGAATACCGCGCATCGGAAGCATTGAACAGAACGTTATTCCCGATGTGAGATACGACCCTGAATCAACCAAAGATCCGATTTCTGCTTCAAATATTTTTTTAAAAACATCAACAGTTACAAGAGGTGTTTCTTCGCCCGACTCTTGCGAAAGTCTATCGAGCAACTTCAAGAATTCTTCCTCTTCGTCAATTGATTCGCTGTCGGAAGCCGCCAGACCTTCGGCGATATCTGCAATCCATTTGCACCAGTCCGCAAGGCTGCGTGCCGCCGACATTCCTGCCGAAGCGGTTTCGAGTTGGCCTACAATCTCGGAAAGAATGCCGATGATCCGGACCGTTCCTCCCTCGGCATCGGCGTAGGGCAAAATATTCGCAAAGGGTTCATCGGTCGGAGACATTGCAATACCGAGCAGAAGCCGGTCGAGTCCACGCCCGAATGTGTTAGAATCATCGTCGGGTAGTCCGAATCTTTTTTTGCGGAACATTCCGTCAACGCCCCAGCGGATATTGACAGATGCGACAATGTCGCGGAATCGTGAAAGCTCACTGTCGGAAATTTCGAACTTTCTGCGAACTGCGGCGCACTCGATTATCGCCACAATTTCCGACGCGGTAAAACGGCCTCCCGCAAGTTTGAGCACG
>CAIOZP010000399.1 GCA_903862805.1 uncultured Fibrobacterota bacterium | reverse complement strand
CCTTGCGACACCTCTTCAACATGTGCAAAATATCTCCCTTGGTTTATGAGTTTGTCGTCGCCTGTTGAGAATTCAAGAGCCAGCATTTTCAGATTTCCTCATGCACAATACGCCATGGGTTGAGGCATGGCGTATTCGTTGACTACTATATCCCACATATTTCATAAAAGCAAAATCACCTTCGCTGCATTATTTTGCAATTGAATATGATACAAAACAAAAATCATAAAAAGTGCTCTATGACAAAAAGTAATACCGGCCACTTGGGTTTTGCGACAGTGCAGAACACCAGCCGCAACAATACTGCGAGCAAGGCTTATTCGGATGAGCTTGCCGAACTCAACTCGAAGCGGGATCTTCTTTATAAATCCCCTTCCAAATGTATCCGTGGATTTGCGGTACGGATAAGGCAAGTGTAGCAAGTGCGCTGCTTGCGGCGTTTGTAAAACATTGCACCGGATTTTCCAGAATGGCCTACGCCAAGGCCTCGCATCATTTCAAGTCCTTTTTAACAGAACTCAAGGCCGATGAATATGTCGCCACCATTTCTGCGACAGAGCTTAATGCTGAATTCGCGTCACTTGCCATGCTTGCCAGATTGAAAAAGATGGGGAAAAACATTTGTTTATTACTGCTGAGACACGCCACACGCCATCGGACTTTCTGTGACTAATACGTACGGGTTAACCCCATCGGGCTATTTTGCAAAGAGTTCTGCGCGAGTATATTGAATCCATCAGAACTTGATGGAGACAGTGAACGCAAATTAAAACCGTCAGTTCAGATCGCGTAGTTTAGAATGAAACAAACTTGTATGAATCAGCAACACAGTGAAGGAAAACCTTCATTGCTTAATAAAACAATGTTCCTTATCCCAAGGAGGACGAAGTGTCAGAGTCTCAAAAAATTGATGTCACTGTAGGGCAGCAGGTAGCTATTACATTGCAGTCAATGGTCGGTTCGACAGGGTATGGTTGGTATTTAACCAGCCTTGGCGACGGTTTGGCTTTGTCGTGCGCTTCGACTTGCCACGATGCGAACGAAATGATGGGGCCAGTCGATCACGTGTTTGAATTTCTCGCTGTGAAGGAAGGTGTCGTAACACTTGAGTTCAAGCTCATTGCACCTTGGAAGGTCGGAGATTCTGCTGATATCACCACATATGAAGTTACAATTGCAGAATCAAAAAGAAGTGCTGCCGAGGAACTTGATTCCGCTCTTGGTGGAAGGAAGTTTTCACCGACATCTTCGGTCTCTTATGATTCTTCTGTTGTTCTGAAATATGCGCCTCCAATAATGATGAAATACGCTCCACCGGTTATGGTGAAGTATGCTCCGCCGGTGATGATGAAATATGCCCCACCGGTCATGATGAAATATGCTCCACCTGTCATGATGAAATATGCTCCACCTGTTATGATGAAATATGCTCCGCCGGTCATGATGAAGTATGACGTTCCTTCGAGTCGTGGTGGAGCCTGCATGAGTTCAGACGACTGCTGTCAACCTGCATTGCACACAATGTACGGAGTACCATCGGCATGCACAGTTCTTCCTTACGGCGTAATGCCATCAAATTGCGATTCCGGCTGCTGCTGATACCCATATGTTAAAGAAATAGGCGGCGACTGCTTTCATGCAGTCGCCGCTCCATCCAGTCTGAAAGGTTTTGTATGAAATACTCGCCTATCGCCGCGGTATGGGAAATTACCATGGGATGCAATATGCGCTGCGGTCACTGTGGTTCATCATGCCATGAAAAACTTCCAGACGAACTGACTACGGAAGAAGCGCTGATCGCCATTGCCGAAATGAAAAAATTGGGCTTGAAGTGGGTTACACTTTCTGGAGGAGAACCCCTTACCCGCAACGATTGGCCTATCCTTGCTGGTGCACTTTTCAAGAATGGTGTCACACCGCATATCATTACAAATGGCTGGTTATTGACTGAAGAAATTGTCAAAACAGCAGAAATAAATGGAGTGGAAACTATTTCTGTAAGTCTTGACGGAACAAAAGAAACTCACGACACGACACGCAAGATCGGATCATTCGATCGCGTAATGAAAGCATACGATATTCTTCACAAATGCAATCATGTGAGTGGAGCCAACACCACTATAACGAAACAGAATATCGCTCAACTTGATGAAATGAAAAATATTCTGATCGAACATCATGTCAATTTGTGGCAGTTGCAGATTGGTCTTCCGATGGGAAACTTGGCCGCCAATCGTGATCAGATTATCAGCCCCGAAGACATTGACTACCTATTAGAATATTCGTACAAAACCACACTGGAAGGCGACATTAAGGTTTTCCCAGCTGATTGTTTGGGATATTTCACCGAAAAAGAAGCAATTACCCGGCAGATAAGCACAGGATCTTCAGAACCGATTTTATGGCAGGGG
>CAIOZP010000398.1 GCA_903862805.1 uncultured Fibrobacterota bacterium | reverse complement strand
CTAAAACTTTCCCAGCTCAAGACCCGCCTCGGCCTTCACTCCGGCGAATCCTAAGCCACAGAACTCCCCACTCTTGAGTCCTTTTAAGATCGATCACTTTTGCCTGGATTGGGGTGAGGCATGCTTCCATATCCACGTCAACAGCCTCATACTGACCGTCTTCATATTCTCCTGGAATCCGAATCTCAAACCGTAACATTTGTCCTGCATCTAATAGGTTCTCTTCTTTTGGGGATACAGAAATCTTTGATAGTTGTGTTCGCTCTATAGTAGGCCATATTCTGATTCGTAAAACGTATTTCGAGTCGTCCCTATATCTCGTTACGACTTCGACTCGACCTTGTGCAATCAAGCAATCTCCGCCGTTCATAGTATTATTCACAATCGTAACACTCATTCTGCCCTCATTGTCGAAGGAAGCACGTCCATCAAGCTCAGGATCCATATTCTCTGGTATCGCAATTACTGGCGCAGTCCCATACCTAGAGAAGAGAACGGCAGCACCAAGTAAACACGTGATTAGCAAAGTTGCTATGACTATTCGTTTTCTTGTAGTTGGCATGCTTTACTGATTATCTAACGCTTGGAAACCCAACTATGGGTGTTATTTCAAATTTAGCCCTCGAGGTATTTAACGTTATTTTGCACGCCACATTATCATATTCCAATGTCGCCTCTTGCAATCCTGCCTGTACTTGATGAATCTTCTCAGGATCGCTGTAGTAACAAGCGTACAATTTGGCATTTGTTGATATTTTTCCTAGTGCAGCTTCTATGTTGGCATCCGGGAGTTTAGCTCCCGCTATATTTACCTTTCCCGAGTATTTTCCTTGGTTCCCTTGGTTCAACTCCCAAACCCCATGTGCAATAATCATTATTTCGTCATAGGTCTTCGGCTCCAAGGTATTATATAACTCACTCAACTTGCTTTTAATCGCTTCGAGTTCTCCATCTTTGACGCTACTATTTTTGACGTTCCATTCTTTTGTCTTTTCTCTCTCGTATGTAGATAAAGCGATGAATTCGTCGTAGGTTCCAGTATATCGAACGTCATTCAGAAATACGCCAACAACTGGATTGCCTTTGCCGGCTTGCAGTGCTTTATTATACGTCGCCTCGGTGATTGCTTTAAGATTTTCGTCAAACCTTCTCCAATCCAATATTATTTCGCCATCTTTCAACTCTTTCTTGCTATCCACAGCGATCGCTGCATTTCCAACGGCATCAACTTCATTTATAACGTCATTCCCCACGAACCCATACAGGTTCTCACCACCTCTCTCCCCCATCGGATCCCTAGATGGCCAATAGGGGATACCCGACGCGGTTTTCGTAGGCGTAGGGCGGATTATCCGGCGTGGTTGTGCGGGCTGGTGGCGGTTGGCTGGGTGCGTTTTGTTAGGAAAACGAAAAAAATCCCAGGCGCGGCTTTTTCCGGTGGGATTGCGGCGCTCGGACGCGGGTTCTGTACTGAAGTAGGCCATTTTCCAAGCGCAGTGATAGCGGCTTAGGGCGGTTAAAGGAAGTAAATTCTTCAGGCTTTTTTGCCGGTCTCGGCCGGGTGGCGGTTGGACGCCTTCGACCATGGCGCTCACGCCGCTGCCGTCAAAGGCGTCCAGCAGATCCTGGCGTTGAGCTGGTGTGAATCGCAGCTGACCGTCGCTGCCGGTGCCTCAGATGGAGGACTCGGCGGGGGCGGGGTCGACTATTGAGCGCGTACTCTTTAAGTCTTGTGTCTCCGGCGCAGCCGGTCACTCCTACGATGTGAATTCGGTAAAGTGCCACGATGACAATTCGGCCATCAACAAACAGGTACTTGGGACCCGCTTACGGAACAACGCCATTTCGCCAGTCTGAATAGTCTGCTATCTTCCGAACTACTGGCCACACTTGCCATAGTTCTTGAGATTTAGGCGGTCCCGCCACCTCAATTACGGCAAGTATGTCGGTGTCTGGTCCGATCATCACTCCGATGGAATCGATTAAAAATGCGTTTGCCTTTGCGTCAAGACCTAAATAAAGCTTCTTAATAGGTCCCCGTTCGAGGGCTGATATATCCCGAAATTTCACGACATCTCTCATGCTATCGCTAGGTTGCGGAGACTTCTCCGTCAATTTCATCAATTGATTGGAAAGAATGTAAGCCTCCCGTGAGTATGCAGCACTTGGATAATGGTGTGGATTGGCGCTGTGTTTGCATGAAAGCATCGCGAACGCCGAACATAATAATAAATGTCTCATATGGTCCAAGATAATGTGGTTCCTTATCTCCCCCCTAAAACGGATGGCGGTCCATATCCCCATGGACGCGGGGAGATTTCGCCTTCACCAACTAATTCAACAACATTCCCGATTTGGAGTAGCAACGCCGTCATCAGCTTTTTCGCTTCCTCCTTGCCATCGACGTCGTCCGCACTTGTACCTTGAAGATTACATCCATAGAATACCACTTTCCCATCCGAGCACATGAATCTGCCAAGTATTTTCAAACCTCTCGAAATTTTCACTAATTCCATATATTTGTTTTTGTGAGCATCTCTAAAAACTTTTCCCTCGTCCGTCCTCGCATGCTTATATCTGTTGTATCTTTCAACTTCGTATCTAATATCATCGTTCAGCGAGGCTGTAAAAAACTGGCCCCCGCCCATATAGACACCCCCAACCTGTCCGTGGGTCCAGATAACCAACTTCTCGACGCAATTGCACGAATAGCCGCCCCAGGGATTACCGATTCTCTCTATTACGTCAGTAAGTACCTCGCTAATGCTATGTACTATTATGGCTGTGCCCCAGTGTGAAAGATTCTCTCCTAGCACACTCTCCCCCTCCTTCAAAATGGAATATTTCAAACTGAGTCGTTTTAAGCCGAGATAATCAAATACCTTTACCCCATCATTCCCCACGAACCCATACAGGTTCTCACCCCCTCCTTCCCCCATCGGGTCCCTGGATGGCCAGCGACCGGTCACCGAGTCGTAGTAACGATGGCCATAATAAAGCAGGCCGGTTTCCTTGTCCGTGTACTTCGTGCTGAAGCCGAAGCGCAGGCGGGACAGGGTGGCGTTGGCGGTTGATGTGTACTTG
>CAIOZP010000397.1 GCA_903862805.1 uncultured Fibrobacterota bacterium | reverse complement strand
GTGTCATCTACATCTACCCCTACAAATAGTATCTTTCCCATGGATGCCTCCTGTTTGTTAATAATTTTCTAAATTATTATAGGGTAACCAGCCCCTGATTTCAACGGGGGGCATCCATATTTTCTTGCCAGGTTTAAGGGCTGGCTAAGCCCTTCCTTCTTCTGCCTTCCTGTCTTCGGTTTTTCCTTCCAACCTGCTCTTAACAAAAGAGCGCTTTCTCACATTTCCACGCATCTCACCCGATCATTCGTAGGTATTTTATCTGGGAACATTAAGAGGGATGATGGAACAGAGCAGACCTTCCGTTTTCGATTACCTTGACTACCGCGAATTTCTTCGCGAAAGCTATCTGCATCGCAAGACCAGCGACCGCAAGTTCTCGCATCGATTTATATCGACGCACGTGAAGGCCTCGTCATCGGGTTGGTTTGGCGGGATTCTTAATGGATCGACCCAGCTGACCCGCACTTTTCTCGCGCCGCTTGCCACGCTTTTTAGCTTGAATGAAAATGAATATGATCACTTTGAACTTTTAGTCAACTACTCACAGTCGACTGTTATCAGCGAAAGGAATCGTCTCTTGAAAAAGATTGTCACAGCCAAAGGCGAAGGTGTCCCGCTCATCCGCAAAGAGCAGTTTGATTTTTTCAGCTGCTGGTACATTCCGGCGATTCGCGAGCTGCTTTTTGTCGTGCCGTTTAAGGGCGACTACAAAACTCTTGGGGCTATGCTCACGCCAAAAATTTCTCCCGAGGATGCCAAGCACGCGATTGAGGTTTTGCAAAATCTGAACATGATTTCAAAAAATTCACAGGGTCGCTACCTGCCCAACGAAGAAACGCTCCGCAAGGACTCGCGCTTCACTTCGGCCTACTGGTCGCTTTATATGCAAACACATCTCGACCTCGCGAAATCTGCGACGGAATCGATGAGTGTCACCGAACGAGATATCTCTTCTGTCACCGTGAGCTATTCCGACGAAGGCTACGACAAGGCCAGCAAAAAGATCCGCGACCTTCGCCGCGAACTTCTAAGAATCTCCGAAGAGGACGCACAAAAAAACCGCGTCTATCATTGCAATGTCCAGCTTTTTCCATTGTCGAAAAAGGAGAAATCGTGTTGAAAAATATCCAACCCGTTCTGCTTTGCGCAGTCGCGGTTCTAATGACGATGTATTGCTCGAATAAAAATTCCTCCGGGCTTGAGGTCGAGAACGAACCGGCTGTGGCGGTTGATCTGTCGGGCCACGTTTACGGGGCGAGCGGGAAGGGCGTGTCCGGTGTTGTGGTGACAGAAGCCTCGCTCGGGCTGAAGGATACTACCGACAACAACGGGGCCTACTCCCTCTCGATGTCTCAGGACACATTGACCAAACGCGGCATTCTGCTCGATACTGTAAAGGGCTCCGTCGCCTTTGTTTCTGGGGGCGCGACCGTCGATACCCTCCCGGTTACCAAGTGGGTCGATACCCTGCCCGACGTCTATCTGATCCAGAGGAATATCTACGGCACGATGCTCGCCCATGCCGTTCCCGGAATCTCCATCGACTCGATAGAGGTCACACTCTCCATCGAAGGCGACAGCATCACCCCGCCCAAGGTGCAAAGTCTCTGGATAGACACCGCCACCAACGAATACAGCGGATTCATCTATTTCAAGCAGACATCCGGTGTGAGTTACACGATCTTTGCCAAGACCTTTTCGGGTGGCAAACCGGTCGGCCAGTCAAATGCCGTTACCTTTCCCGACAAAGCTGGTGACATTCACATCGCCGACTTCGATCCGACCAACGGCATTCCGACTATCGTCGCAAACGACACGACTGCATTCATCAACACAAAGCTCGCATTGTCGCCCGCTGTTTACGACAGCATCGGTGGCGCGGTGGTTTCGTATAAATGGTCGATCGGAGATTCGCTTCATTACAAAGCTGTCTCGAAATCTGATACGACGATAGCGATGCCTGGAGATACAGGGTTGATCAAAACATTTCTGCGGGTTGCAGACAGCGACGGCAATGTGAGAATCGCCCGCATCAATGTAACCGTGACCGATCCTCTAACCCTGACCGTTCAAAAGGACACCACCGTCGATATAAACAGCACAGTTACACTCACTGCCAAAGCAACGAATGTTTATGGCAAGGTAAAATGTTGGCGCTGGAATTTCACGCCCGACACAGTCTGGGACACGGTAGTGAACAAAGCCGATACAGTCGTCTCTATGAAACACATCTTCACCCACGCTGCGGTTTATCCGGTGGTCGTCGAGGTCGAGGATACCAGCGGTATTATCAGGAGGGATACGATCAATGTAACGGTGGCAAATGTTGCGCCGACGGTAGCTGCAGTTTGCAAGGATAACGGGAAGGATACCGTTATAATATCGATAAAGGATTCGGTTACGTTTATCGGATCGGCCAAAGATCCTGACAGCTCATCCGAAAAATATTCATGGGATCTAAATGGAGATGGCAAGTTTGATGATTCGGGGGCGACACTTACATCAATTGGGTATCGCTATCCGACGGCGGGCGTTTACAATGTTGTGCTGAAGGTTACGGATGATGATGGGGCGAGCGGGCTTGATACGGTTGTGGTGACGGTGTTGCAAGATGTTCCTGTTCTGAATGCGGGAGCGGATACAAGCGTCGATATAAACAAAGTGGTCACGCTTGGCGGAACTGCCACGCAGAAATTCGGAACCATAGTGATGTGGAAATGGGACTTCGATGGGGACGGGAAGTACGACGATTCATCGGCAACGAGTCCCACCATGTCTCATACATATACCCATGCGACGGCTTACAATGCAAAGCTCTATGCGAGGGACGATGACGGGAATGTCGATACTGCGATCAGGGTGGTGACGGTGACGAATATTCCTCCGACGGTTACTGCGGTTTGTAAGGATAACGGGAAGGATACCGTTTTGATTTCTCCCAATGATTCTGTGACCTTTGTGGGTTCTGCCAAGGATCCCGACAGTACATCGGAAACATATTTCTGGGATATCAATGGGGATGGTATTTACGAGGATTCCGGAGCTACGCTCACGACCATCGGGTATAGGTATTCTGTGGATGGGGTTTACAATGTGGTGTTGAAGGTTAGGGATGATGATGGCGCGAGCGGGTTTGATACGGTGGTGGTCATTTCTGGGACATTGAACCTGATCGCTATTCCGGGAGGTACGTTTTTGATGGGAGCAGATTCAAGTTGCCAGAGTGTGGGTGGAATCAATTTGCAAGGAGACACCGTTCATCTGGTAACATTGACAGGGTTCAACATAGGCGAAACGGATGTAACGCAAGAACTATATAAAGATGTCATGGGCGTTAATCCCTCTTATTTCAATGCTGGTGTTGATGCAAATCTTCGACCAGTTGAGGCCGTAAGTTGGTATAATGCAGTGAGATTCTGCAATAGAATATCTGATCTTTTGGGCAAAGATTCTTGTTATAATATTTCAAACAGCGATTCGACTTTATGGACATGCGATATGACCAAGAACGGCTACCGTTTACCAACAGAAGCGGAGTGGGAATATGTGGCGAAAGCCGGTAATGATTCCGGTAATTATTACTGGGGTAATGGATCGGACACGGCGACAATGAATGCTAATTCGTGGAATTACAATAACAGCGGGTATACGACACATCCGGTAGCGACCAAGCCGGCCAATGCCTTTGGGTTGTATGATATGTCAGGCAACGTATGGCAGTGGTGCAATGATTGGTGTGGAGCATATAACAATGGTGTTCAGATTTACCGTCCAGTGTTTCGTGGCGGCAGTTGGTTCGGTGACAACGTACAATTCTATCGTTCGGCCTTTCGCGGGTGCGACTTCGCTTGGGAGCTTGACAACTACGTCGGATTCCGAATGGTTTCACGCCCGTGAGTTAATCTCCAGAAACCTCTTTTCCAAATAAAAGAGAAAAGACCCCCGTGTCACCACACACAGGAGTCTTTTCTCTTTCCTTCTCACCACTCACATTCATCGCCTTTCTTCCCAAAATCTCACGATTCAGATCCTTCAGACTTTGCGACGGGGTTTTATG
>CAIOZP010000396.1 GCA_903862805.1 uncultured Fibrobacterota bacterium | reverse complement strand
TGGAATTTCCGCATCATTAGACAAGACGATAGACACGATGATAAAAGTTCCGCAGTCGTGGAGCATCGATGCCTCATCGCTTCCAAAATCAGTAAAAGAAATTTCATTGAAACGACAATGCGTTGTTTCGCATTTGTCAATCGCAGATTCATTTATCACCAAGCAGGCCAAAGCAGAAGCAGCATCTGATGTAATGCAGAGAAACGGTCATTCAAAAATCGCCGAGCTTGAATGCGAAAGACTTGAAGGATCTTCATTCGGCGAAATGATCCGGTTCGGAATTGCCGACGGACTAAATATTGTCTGCCTGATAATCTCGATGATTATTTCGATGGTGGTTCTTTTCAAGCCGGATTCCCATTTTGTCAAGACTTCATCAATCGCCGGATTGATCATTCTTTCGATGTCAATTGCATATTCGACCGGTAGGTGTCCCGGAGGTGCAATCGCTCTAATCCACAGTCATCAATTTATGACAGATGGTTTGATCAGACTCGGATCATACTGTCTGGCCGCAGCAATTATGCCTCTGATTCCGCTTTGCATCGTGACGATCATCGGGAGATCTTCTTTTTTGAAGCAATGATTTTTGCCGCTTTCACATTGAATTTTTCACAGAATGAACAGCGACGGCAGGTATCTTCTACGAGTTCTCCTTTTGCAAAACCATTGCGAATCGTTACGCTTCTTGACGAAGAGAGAATTGTTTCAAGGCTCTGATCTTTCACATTGCCAAGCGGCATCGTTCCGTTGTTGTCGAGGCAACATGGAACCACTGTTCCATCGACCAATATCCCGCACTGATCGGAAAGAGCGTGACAGAATCCGGTGGTTCTGACGGTGCTTGTTTCTCGCGGCCAATCGAAACGCTTTTCGAAATTGAGATATAGCCGTCCACGGATTTTCCGGCTTGGCTGGGTGATGTTACTGATGATCGATTCATCTATAGCCAATCGTTGCGCGACAGCTTCCATCATCCAACGCTTTGCGCTTGGGATCATTCCATCTTTATCCAGATTCCAGAAACGCAGGTTGATGTAAAGCTCAGGGTTTTCCTTCATGGAAGTTTCAACAAAACGGAGAATTTTTTCGAGATGAAATTCCGAGTCTGTCTGACTGCCAAGTTCTTCAATACCGTGAAGTGAAAAATTTACTTGCGAAACAACTCCAGACAAAAGCGCGGCTTCTCTCTCTTTGTCAAGCAATGTGCCATTTGTTGTCACTGCTGCATCAACACCTGTTTCACCGCAGATAGAAATGAGTTCGGAGAACTCTGGATGCAATAAGGGTTCGCCCATCAGATGTGTGTAGATCCGCTCGGTAAATGGTGCGGCTTCTCTGGCAACGTGCCTGAAAAATTCCGGCGTCATAAATGCCGGAGCGCGGTTTGTCTTTGGGCAGAATGAACAGGCCAGATTGCAGACGCTGCTTAACTCAACATGTATCTGGCGGAATTTTTTCAAACAGATCTCTTCGTTTTCCGTGAAGCAGGCGAAGAAATTCTCTTCGTTTGCGTCTGCAAATTTACAGATTGGCAGACAGTCGGGACAACATCATTCTTATCCTGTTTCGACTCAATCCTCGAACCTGATTATTCCGACCGATAATACCGACAGCCATTTGACTCCCGCACTGTCAATGCTGATTCCCTGAATGATATTCGGTGCTCCCACCGGAAGGATGGAATTCTTACTGGTATAAACAGTCCATTTACTGCCATCAAAACTGACGATGTCATATCGCCCGCTAACCGCCCACACTACGCCGTTCCGATCAAGGGCTATCCGATAAATGTCGTTGTTCGGCAGAACTGGAACGCTTGCTGTCGTATATGCGATCCAGTTGTTTGTACCTCTGTCCCAATGGGCCATACCGCCCTGAGTCGCTACCCAAATATCGCCCGCAGAATCGCCGACGATTCCCTGAACAAAATCATTGGGCAGATTTGAATTCGCACTTGTAAAGCGAGTTGTATCGATGCCGACAAGTCTTACCACTCCGTTGACCGTTGCGCACCAAACGGTGTCGCCATGTCCGACGAATAAATTGTTGACGCCAGTGACAGGATGACTCGTCCATGATGTTCCGTCAAAACTTACGATACCGCTGGAAAGTGATGCCCAGATTTTTCCGCTATCGCCTTTACCGAGTCCATAGACAAATGTGTCTGTGAGCCCGCCAATGTTTCCGATCCAATTAGTGAACACACCGTTTTTGAAACGTATCAAACCATTGTGACCAGCGGCCCAAACCGTTCCGGAATCATCGACAAGAAGATCCTGAAGAAGATCGCCAAGAACCGGAGATGATGATCCATCGTAGTGCACCACTGCACCGGAGCTGTCATATCTGGCAAGGCCGCTGTCGGCACCGAACCAGACATAACCGCTTTTTGAAATGGCCGTCATTCTGACATCATTCAAATAACTTGATACTTGTGTGCCAATGACGTTCCACTTGGCGAGATGTGTGATGTGCAAAGTGTCACCCGATGAAACAACAATGTTTTCTCCAACAACCGTCAGTTCTGATGTGCCCGCTTTTGCAACTTCAATTTTGGGAATAATGCCCGATGGCAATGAATCAACAACAAGAGTGTCGGTTCCTGCAGAAAAACTTTTCAAATGAGTCGTGCCGACTACAAGTACCTGACAGGCGCTTGATCCATACGGATTGATAATGGAAACAGATCCGGGAGTTAGCAGTGTATCGGCACCGCAAACAACGCTGTCGGCATCTACGGTGATTTGGGAATGCAAAGAGCGCAAGCCTCTGGCACCAAGAATTCCCTCGATGTTGTATTTGCCGAACGGGACATGGCCGAATGAATATTTGCCAACCGAATCTGTCGTATCGTGCATAAGGGAACCAGATGTCCGTGGATCATAGTCGCTTGGTGCAAGTATCATGACAACACCGGCAATCGGAGCGCCGGTCGAGTCGTGCATTGTTCCGGTCAGGGCTGTCGCATTACCGTCTTCGGTTCCTCCGGTGAGTGTTGTTTTGCTGCACGAGGCAAACATGGCAAGCAGCATCGCGCTCGCAAAAGTAATCGCTGTTTCAGATACGAATCTCCTGCATAAGCTCTGAAACATTATGAGTCCCTCTTCTGAGAAATCCTGGTGAGTGGAAACAGCTGGATATTGCATCTTATTATCCGATCGGAATGGACGCTGTCCTCGGCTATCTGAAGAATCTTTTTGCGAACTTTCCGCAGTTCGTTTTTAACAACTTCAATTTTATCGTATGGCAGCGCCACCGTGAGTCCGGATATATCCCGATCGTCCTTGTCGAATCGCTCGATCGCCCTTTTGGCAATGTCAATCATCTGCATCTGAAAATTGACAACATGCAAAGACTTGACCTCGTCTCCGGTGGAAAGCACCGCATCAGCCTGATGATAGCGGCCCTTGTCATCTTTGATAATCAGTCCCATTTTTTCGAGATCGGAGATCGCCTCCTTCGCCTCTGTGACTTTAATAGGCGGATCAATTCTCGACGCAAGTGATTCGTAGTCATCAGTGAAATCGTAGTAGGCGAGCATTTCGCGAATCACGACATAGTACCACTTCTTGAATAAAGATAATGTTTCCTTTTCGAGCGTTTTCATTCGCGGTCGGCGATACGCAAGAAGCTGTTCGAAAAAATCGTTCTTCTCGCCTATGGATTTTGCACGTAAGAAATGAACAAGCAACTTGAAGTATTTCGTCTCGGTTTCAGAATGGCCGAAGATCCTCGACAAATCCTCGGCCTGCCTTATCGTCAAACTCCGCTTGCCAGAAATAATATTGGAAAGAAATCCCGACGATGAAATTTCCATCTTTTGCAAAACGGCCCGATGCGACAAATGACGGCGTGTCCGGTTCTCATCAAAGAACGCTTTAAGATACTGGCGATAATCGAGAAAATCATACACCGAAATCATGTGTACATATCCTTATCAAGAAATGAACCGCCAAGTCGCCCCAATCAGACCATGCCTCAATAATAATCAAAACCGACGATGTGTGCAAATAGCTTTCAGGAATTTCAGCTTACAGTTTTGTAAGCAGTATCCACTGATGATTGCCGAATGATTTTATGCCGCATCGATTTACTGCCAGCTTGTTTTCGCTAAATATCGA
>CAIOZP010000395.1 GCA_903862805.1 uncultured Fibrobacterota bacterium | reverse complement strand
TCAATAAGTTTGCAAAGAGTTTCTTCGCCTTCGCCAAGCACAAGATAATCTGCTTCAGATTTTGCTGCCGCTAATGGTTGTGAACTTGGATAAACTCCACCCATTACGATGGTTGATTTTGCGTGTGTTTTCTTTAATGCAGAAATTACAGAATGAGCAATTTGTGCCGAATGTGAAAACGGCACAGAAATACCTATCAAATCAGTATCAACAGGAATGCGTTTAGCTATCTCGCTATCTGCAAGACCGATTTTCAGAAGGTTATTGGAAATTTTGGTTACGGTATCTCGTCCTTCGTAAAAAGAATCTATTATCGTAACCTCATGTCCCATTTCCCGAAGTGCTGCCGCTATATAGAGCAAGCCGAGACGCTGGGAGAAATATTTCTGCTCACTTTTCGAGAAAACAAATGGTAGGCCTAAAAGTGTTATTTTATACATAAATTGTTTGTCGCTTTTAATATTATTATAATTATTGCATGTTCGGTTAAGATAAATCTTCCCAATAGGGCATGCGATAAAATACCGGTTTACGGTAAGACAGCAGTATTTTGTTTCTCTTCAAGGTTAGTTCTCATAACGATAAGATAGAGGAAAATAAGAACGGAAGGGCTCCCGCCCAGTGATGGGGTTTTCGTTCTGGAATGCGTTAGCAGGGACTGGAGGAAAACGCCGGCCCAGAGGTGGATTTTGATTATGAAGCGGAATAAGCAAAACACGCCGTAGGGAAATGCCCAAAATATTTTGCCTTTTCTTCTGTCTTTATCTTTATTTTTGTCTTTGAAAAAACAGAAACTCAATTTCTCTGAAAGGACTTGCCATGTCAGACGATGGCGGTAGTAAACGCAAAGCAGGCCTGATGCTTGCTGCACTCGGTGTCGTATTCGGCGACATCGGAACCTCACCACTCTACGCACTTCAGCAGTGCTTCGCGCCGGAGTACCATCTGCGGCCCGATCAAAGCACTGTTCTCGGAATTGTCTCCCTTATGCTTTGGACGATTTTCCTAATTGTTGCGGTCAAGTATGTGTTGATTGTTATGCGCGCCGACAACCGCGGAGAAGGCGGAATTCTTGCGTTGGTAACGCGGGTGATGCATTCGCAAAAAAACATGAGCGCAAAGCGCACGGCCATCTTTGGCGTGCTTGGAATACTCGGTGCCGCGTTGCTCTACAGCGACGGAATAATCACTCCGGCGATTTCGGTCCTTTCGGCGATCGAGGGCGTACATCTTGTATCTCCTGCACTTGACAAAATGGTAATGCCGATTTCGCTTGGAATACTCATGGGCCTTTTTGCGATTCAGTCACGCGGAACCGAAAAGGTTGGGCGCCTTTTCGGGCCGGTTCTGGTACTTTGGTTTTTCGTGCTTGCCCTTCTCGGCATAATCGGAATTGCCAAGGCTCCGCAAATCCTTTTCGCGCTTAATCCTTTATGGGCGATGCGGTTTTTCGTTTCGCACGGATTATCGTCGGTGACGGTTCTTGGCGCGGTATTTCTTTCGGTGACAGGTGCCGAGGTTCTTTATGCCGACATGGGACATTTCGGTGCGACGCCGGTGAAGCAAGCTTGGTTCCGGTTTGTTCTGCCTGCGCTGGTGCTTAACTACGCCGGTCAGGGAGCCTGTCTTCTTGTCAATCCAAATGCTGTTGAAAATCTTTTCTATCGCACGGTTCCATCGTTTGCGATTTATCCGGCGATCATTATTGCGACAGCCGCGACGATCATCGCATCGCAGGCGGTGATTTCGGGAGCATTTTCGCTGGCACGGCAGTCGGTGCAGCTCGGGTTCTGGCCGCGTATCCAGATCCGCCACACCTCGCCCGATGCGATTGGTCAGGTCTATGTTCCGTTCGTCAATATGATGCTCGCCGTCGGAACCGCTGCGCTGATCCTGTCGTTCAAGGAATCTGCAAAGCTTGCCTCGGCTTACGGAATCGCGGTCTCCGCAACAATGGTCATTACCACTTGTCTCACGATCTGGGTCGCGAGAAAAATCTGGAAAGTTTCCTTCTGGGTACTTGTTCCGACCTCGCTTCTTTTTCTTGTAATTGATCTGGCGTTCTTCAGTTCGAACATGCTCAAGATCGCATCTGGCGGTTGGATTGTGGTGCTTGTTGCCGTCATGATCTTTGTGCTGATGCGCACATGGATTGACGGAAGGGGAATTCTGCGGCGATTGATTATGGAGCGTTCCATCTCGATGGACGATTTCGTTTCGAGCATCAAACTTGATATGCCATATCGTGCGTTTGGAACGGCGGTCTTTCTCACCGGCAACCCGAAGGGAACGCCCGGAGCGCTGCTGCACAACCTCAAGCACAACCGCGTTCTGCACGAAACTACCATCGTCGCATCGGTTTTGACAGCTGATGTGCCATATGTCGCCGAAGCTGACCGAACCAAAATCATAGACTACGGTGACGGGATTTTTAGCGTTTGTTTCAACTTCGGCTTCAGCGAAACGCCCAATATCCCGTCGGCTCTTGCTTCGCTTGATAAAAAAGGGGTACCGTTTGATCCGTCGCGCACGACCTACTTTCTCGGTCGCGAAGCACTCGTGGTGTCAACAAAGAAGCGTGGCATGATGCTCTGGCGCAAGCGGCTGTTTCACTTCATGTCCCACAATGCGTTTGCCGCAACCGGATATTTCCATCTGCCGCCGAACCGCGTTGTCGAGCTTGGCGCACAGATAGAATTATGATCGGAATCCGGCTGCGGCAGATTGTTGCCGCAACCGGATTTTTGTACACCGCCCAGAATATTCCGTATATTCAGGTGCGCTGAGATGGCGTACACTGGTGAAATAAGCCGGAGGAACAATGAAAAACGCAGGTGAGTTCCTCTTGGAATCATCCTTGAATGAAAGCGAAACCCGTTACCGCACACTTCTCGAACTCGCCGTTGACGGAATTCTTCTCGGCTCGCACGAAGGAATCATCACCGATGCCAATCAGTGCATGTGCAATATCATCGGTCTGCCGAAAGAAAAAATCGTTGGAACGCATGTTGGAACGCTGCCGTTTACACCGGAAAGTCTTTCAAAAAGCCCGCTAAGGTTCGATTTGCTGCAGAAGGGCGAGATAGTCATCAATGAACGGACATTCGTTCGCCCCGACGGGTCACTGGTCGATATCGAGATGCGATCCAAGATGATGCCCGATGGAACATATCAATCAACTTATCGTGACATCACCGATCGTAAGCAGGCTGCTCAGGCACTCAAGAATAGTGAAGAGAAATTTCGCAAGGCTTTTCAGACCAGTCCCGATTCGATAAACATCAATCGCCTTTCTGATGGGATGTACGTTTCCATCAACCGAGGCTTCACTCAGGTCATGGAATACACCGAAGAAGATGCAATAGGTAAGACTTCCATCGAACTGAATGTGTGGCAAAAACCCGAAGACCGGCAACGGCTCGTCACAGGTCTGAAGGCTCACGGATTTGTCGAAAATCTCGAAGCGATGTTTTGCTCAAAAAGTGGAAGGCGTATTGCCGGACTGATGTCGGCGGCAGTAATCGAACTTGATGGTGTTCCTCATATCATCAGTACAACCCGCAATATTACCGAGCTCAAACAGACGGAAGAGGCGCTTCGCAATATTCAGAAGCTCGATTCGCTTGGCGTTCTTGCCGGTGGAATCGCGCACGATTTCAACAATCTCATGGGCGGGATTTTCAGTTATATCGATCTTGCGATGGCCGAGATAAAAAATGAAAAGGCACTGCTGTATCTCTCGAATGCAATGAACGTCATGGATCGGGTTCGCGGACTTACCCAGCAGCTTCTGACATTCGCAAAAGGCGGCGCCCCCTTGCAGAAAATCACGCCGCTGATACCGTTCATTCAGGAGACCGTGCAGTTCGCGCTGAGCGGATCGAACGTCTCATGCAGATTTGAAATTGCGAATGATCTGCGGCCCTGCAACATCGACAAAAACCAGATCGCGCAGGTTATCGACAACATAGTTATCAACGCGAAGCAGGCGATGTCTGGCGGCGGAAATGTCGAAATCCTTGCCCGTAATATTTCAATAGGTGAAAAAAATCACGCCTCTCTTGGCGCGGGAGATTATGTCCAAATATCTGTAAAGGATAACGGTGTAGGAATACCGAGGGAATCCATCGCCCGAATCTTCGATCCTTTCTATACGACGAAGGCAACCGGTCACGGACTCGGTTTGTCCACCTGCTATTCGATTGTGACGCGACACGGCGGAAGCATCCAGGTCGAATCCGAATCCGGCAAGGGAAGTACCTTTCATATACTTCTGCCGGCTACAATCGAGGCGCACTTGTCAATCGCAGAAGCGGTTTTGACCAGCCATAGCGGTAGCGGAACCATTCTGGTAATGGACGACGAGGTCGTGATTCGCGAAACGATCAAACGGATACTCGCATCGTTAGGCTACACCGTAGAATGCCGGACCGGAGGTCAGGAAGCAGTAAACTTCTATCAAAGCGAAGTTATGGCTGGTCGCAAAATCGCAGCCATGATCTTCGATCTCACAGTAATCGGTGGAATGGGTGGCAAAGATGCCGTTGCCGAAATAAGAAAACTCGACGCCGATATTCCGGTGTTCATTGTGAGCGGTTATGCCGATGATCCGATAATGAAAAATCCGCAGGCCTACGGTTTTACCGCAAGCCTTGGCAAACCGTACCGCAAAAGCGAAGTCGAGAAGATGCTTGAAACACATCTGGGCAATCACCACAACTGATACGGATTTTTGTTGGGCCATATACACAACTCGCCTCGGCAATATTGCCAGTCGTCCTCTGCGAAAAGTATCTTTCGTAACTGATTTATTATGAGGAAAACTTGATGGAAAATCTGATTTTTACCGCGCTCCACAATGCTCATCTGAAGCTTAATGCCAAGATGGCCCCCTTCGGCGGATTCGATATGCCGATTCAATACGAGGGAATAGTCAAGGAACACGAAGCCGTGCGCTCGGCATGTGGAGTTTTCGATACCTGCCACATGGGCGAATTCATTTTTGAGGGCGACAACGCCCAAGCCGATCTTGAGGCATTGCTTACTTGTCCGGTCGCAAGTCTGCCTGTCGGAAGTTGCCGCTACGGATATATCTGCAACGACAAAGGCGGAACGATCGACGACATGGTGGTCTATCGCCTCGGCGCCGACAGGTTCATGATGGTCGTGAATGCCTCGACCCGCCTCAACGATTTCGCATGGCTGAGCGCCCACGTTTCCGCACAGACCAGCGCCCGCGACATTTCCGACGAAACTGCAAAGCTCGATATTCAGGGCCCGCTTTCTGCGAAGATCGTGAACAGCCTTCTCGCAGAACCGATAACCAGCCTCAAGTTCTATACCTTCATGAAAAATTCGTGGAATGGAACCGAAGTCACCGTGAGCCGTACCGGCTATACCGGCGAGCTCGGCTACGAGGTTTATCTG
>CAIOZP010000394.1 GCA_903862805.1 uncultured Fibrobacterota bacterium | reverse complement strand
TGTTGAATGGTAAACATACTGATAGTTTGAATATGGGTGATTCAGATAAATTTCACTTCCGACGGTTGAATCTATATAGCTCGGCGATATGTTATAGGTGTAAATGTAATCAGTGGTGGAAGTGCTTTTGTATACCGTGAAGTAACTGTAGCCATAGTTGGAATTTGATCGGGAAGTTTCCTGATAGACTTTCCGCTCGGCAGCAGTCAGAAAACGGTATTTCGGTAGCATTGTGCGGAGATCGGAAACAGGATTTGTAAAGAACGCAGAGATATTTACAGTAAGCGATTTTGGAACACTGTCAATAGTTTCGTTGAATGTAAACGGTCCGCTCAAAAGCGTTGTGATGAAACCCATCAGAGCTTCAGGTGAACGGAAATTGCTTGCAAGCGACGCCGAGACTCCACCATCCTGCATCTGGGTTGAGAGATCAAGGAAGCTCGAATCGGCATCAAGAAGATATGAAGCTTTAATGATGTCCTTGTCCTGATTTCCGACGCGCGAATTGATCGCGACTATACCGCTGTCAACAAGCGCCGGAACAGTCCTGAGATCAGCAAGAACCTGTGCGTGTGTATTACTACGGATCGTAAGGAAATCGGTACGCTGTTTGAAATTGTATTGAAGTACATCCCAGTAATAGAACACGGTGGTATCGTTCAGATAATAGATATCGTGACGCAGCGTATCAGCAGAGATGCTGATACTTTCTGAGTCAACATAGGTCGCCGACAAGGCTGAGTTGTAATATTTCGTCATCCATGAATTGTCGTTTGATGTCGGTGACCAAAGTGCAAGGTTATAGGCGCAGAACATGTTTGCATAAGCACGGGCAAGATGGAGCGATGCATCCAGCATGCAGAATTCCCCTCTGTCAATCTTGAACGAATCGGCATCGGCGGTAATGTATAGCGATGAATCTTTAAGCGCCTCAAGGCGGGCAAGGCTTTGGATGCTCTTGTCGAGGATCGGAACAAGGTCCACTTCACATATGTTCTGAATGGTTGACACTGTGAGAATTTTTGGAATGCTGATAGCCTGAGTCTGAGAGCGCATAAGCTCCGAAGTGTGTGCTGCCATCGCTCGGCCGAGTCCAGAAACGCCCTGCGTTTTGAACGCCCTTGCAACAAGATGACTGTGATGCGATGTCGTCGTGTCCTGATTGTCAACCTGAACTATCAACGCATCAATCGAGTCGGCAAGTGCAACGATTCGCGGACTGCTGTTGAGCGCAAGCAGAGCCGAAACGATGTAGCCAACATTTGCTTTTACATTGTTTGGCGCCTGAGCGACGATGTTGTCGAAAGCATCGCGAAGTTCGGCGTATTCATATGCTTCAACAGCCGCAATTGAATTGGAATCACCGTTCAGAATGGCGGTATCCTTTACCATCGTGTTCACCCTTGCATTCAGAACAGCGAAGAGCGAATCGGTACTTGATACTGCCACTGTTGGCGTATTCTTTGGCGTTGTGCCTGCAAAATCAAGACAGCCGGAAAAAGTGAAACCCATTGAAGCCACCGCAGTAGCCGCGAGCAGAAAACGTTTCATGGAGCCTCCAGAAAAAATGATTGAGAAGAAAAGCCGAGTAAATCGAGCTAAAGGAATATAGCTGAAATTTTTTGATGAAGCAAGACCGGCAGAACAATTAAGCCACTACAGAAAACATCCGTTCAATCAGCCCGATCATCTTTTCGCACGACTCTGCTCTGAACACATCGTTGCGCAAAACCGAAGCGCCTGGCATTCCGTGAATGTACCACGCGAGATGCTTCTTCATTTCGCGGCTGGCCTGCGTTTCGCCGAGTTCGGCGAGTGAAAGTTCGAGGTGTTCTTTTGCGATTCGCAGTCGGTCAATTGAACTTGGGGCAATCGGCTCTTTGCCTGCGATCACGGCTTTCACCTGATCGAAGATCCACGGATTTCCGTAGGCTCCACGACCGATCATGATTGCGTCGCAGCCGGTTTCGCGAAGCATTTTCAGCCCGTCGGCAGGTGCAACGATGTCGCCGTTTCCGATTACCGGAATTGATATGCTCTGCTTGACAAGTGCGATACGATCCCAGAACGAATGTCCCGAGAACATCATCGTCTTGCTTCGCGGATGAAGAGTGAGGGCGGCAGCTCCGGCATCTTCGACCATTTTGGCGAAGTCGATGTCGATCCATTCGTTCACATTCCAGCCGGATCGGATTTTTACGGTGACCGGTACATCGCCAGCGGCTTTTACAACTTCGCCAACAATCGCACGGAAAAGCTCCGGCTCACGCAGAAGCGCCGCGCCGCCGTTCTTGCGTATCACCTTCGGAACCGGACATCCGCTGTTTATGTCGATGAAGTCGGGGCGAACATGCTCTGCAATGAAAGCCGCGGCGCGAGCCATCGAATCGGGTTTTGCACCAAATATCTGTATGCCAGCCGGACGCTCAGCTTGGTCAATTCGCATCAGTTCTTTCGTGTTCACCGCGCCCATGTTCACGGCTTCGGCCGAAACCATTTCGGAGACGACAATGTCGGCACCGAATCGTTTACAAATGCGACGAAAAACCGAATCGGCCACACCGGCCATCGGTGCAAGAAAAACTTTCCCACGGATCATTTCGGCAAAACGCTGTTTCGATTTTATTGACATAATGCGAACCTGTTCAGAATGGAATGAGCTGCGTAAAGCGTGCTACAAGCTCGACAATCAGCGTGGCGATGATCGGAGAAAAATCCATGCCCATTCCGCTCGGTGGCATGAGTTTGCGACACTGTGCAAGCAGCGGTTCGGTCACATCGTTGATAAAATCAATGACCGGATGATGCAGATCATGCCCAACCCATGAAAGCAAAATTCTAACGATAATCAGCGCTTCATAGAACTGAAGTGAAATGTACAGACTGTAACTGATCATGCGTAATTCCTTTTTCCGAAAATCCCCGAACCCACGCGAACCATCGTCGCGCCCTCTTCAATTGCGGCTTCAAAGTCGCCGCTCATTCCCATTGATAGTTCAAACGTACCGTCACAGAAAAACTGCCGGTTGTTTTCGGCAATGCGCTTGAGCATCCGAAATGATGCGCGGTTCTGTTCGTCGGTGCCGTCGAGCGGACCAATGGTCATCAGTCCGCGCAGTTTGCAGAAGGATGACTTTGCAGCAACAGCGCAGATCTCGGCACATTCGATTTCGCTGCACCCCGATTTACTTTCTTCGCCGGAGGTGTTTACCTGAATCAGGATATTGATTTTTTTGTCGATGCTTCCGCATACTGTTTCGAGCTTTTCCAGGACTCGCAAACTGTCAACCGAATGGATGCAGTCGGCAAGTGCTGCGGCCTTTGCGACTTTGTTCGTCTGAAGATGACCTATCAAATGAACCACCGGTTTACAAACGAGAAGCGGAGATTTCTCTTCGAGTTCCTGAACACGGTTTTCGCCGATGTTTTCGCATCCGGCTCCGACCGCAATTTCAATATCACTTGCCGGATATGTTTTGGTTACGGCGATGAGCTTCACGCCCGCAGGATCACGTCCGCATCGCCTGCACGCAGATGCGATGCGTTCTTTTATGCTATTAAGGTTCGATGTTATTTCGTCTTGTCGAGACATCTCATTATCATTTCTCAACGGATCAAAAAAAACGGCGGAAACACCATGCGATGCCTCCGCCGCGAAAAATAGCTTATTCAGATTTACTCGTGATGAGTAATCTGCCGATACGATCCGAAGAAACGCCCGATACGATCACAAGCCTCACCAAGAAGGTCAGCCGCTGGCAGGAACACCACGCGGAAGTGATCGGGGTGGGGCCAGTTGAAGCCGGTTCCCTGCACTAAAAGCACGCGCTCTGCATCGAGAAGATCGAGTACCATCTGCATGTCGTCCTTGACGTGAAATTTCTTCACGTCGATTTTCGGGAACATATACAGCGCGCCTTTCGGCTTCACGCACGACAGTCCGGGAATATCGTTGAGCTTGCTCCATGCCATTTCGCGCTGTTCGTAAAGCCTGCCACCGGGCTTTGTCAGATCGTTGATGCTCTGATAACCGCCAAGTGCCGTCTGGATCGCATACTGCGCCGGAACATTCGCGCAGAGTCGCATTGACGAAAGCAATGTAAGGCCTTCGATGTAGCTTTTGGCAATCGCCTTGTTGCCGGAAATAATCATCCATCCGCTTCGGAAACCAGCCGCGCGATAAGCCTTCGACAAGCCGTTGAACGTGACAAACAGAATGTCGCTTGCAAGTGAAGCCATCGAGACATGCTCGACCTCGTCGTAAATAATCTTGTCGTAAATCTCGTCGGCAAAAATCACAAGGTTGTGTTTGCGCGCAAGCTCGACTATCTGCTCAAGAATTTCGCGAGGATAAACCGCACCGGTAGGATTGTTGGGATTTATTACAACAATGCCCTTGGTATGCGGCGTGATCTTCTTCTCCATATCGGCGATGTCGGGAAGCCAGTCGGACTTCTCGTCGCACATGTAATGAACCGCCTTGCCGCCCGCAAGCGTGACCGATGCAGTCCATAGCGGATAGTCGGGCGCCGGAATAAGCATCTCGCTTCCTGCGTTGAGCAAGGCCTGCATAGAAAGAGAAATCAGTTCGCTCACACCGTTGCCAAGGTAGATGTCGTCGATCTCGACACCTGCTATACCTTTCTGCTGGCAATATTGCATCACGGCCTTACGAGCCGAGAAGATTCCCTTGCTGTCTGAATATCCGTCGGCGTTGGGAAGATTGATGATCACATCATGCAGAACCTCTTCGGGTGCGTGAAGTCCGAACGGCGCCGGATTGCCGATGTTCAGCTTGATTATCTTGTAGCCTTCTTCTTCAAGGCGCTGGGCATGGTGCATTACCGGCCCGCGAATATCATAACAGACATCGTTCAGTTTGTTTGATTGCTTTATCAGATTCATATCAGAAACCTTTCAATTCGTATTTTTGTTCAAAAATTTGTCGTATTGACAAAACGGAAAAACGTTACCGAGTGGATAAAAGATGTGCCCCCACAGGGGCGTTGCCGCCGACTGCTGCGATTGACAGATGCGAAATGTAAAAAACTGTCGGTGACATATTGCTGTTCGGTCTCCCGCCGAAAACGATCACATTACTTGCCTTAAAATATGTTTTGCTAATTGGAAATATCGTAATAATCTGGCGAAGTACACCTATCATCCTCTTCCTTCCGGATAGATATTTCTCAAGAGGAGAAATCAAGAGGCTACGACCATGATTCACGCGCCGACATTGATGTGGTCATCTGTGATCCGCTCGGAAACCTTATCAAGAAATTGAGCAGACACGATTGTATTCAGATTCCGAATACCGACTTGAGCGGTGCATAGTACGGTCTTGCCTAAGATCTGACCAATATCGCCGAAAGAATTGTAGGTGTGGAATTTTTTGTCGCTTTTGTCACAATCGTCACGAAATCCGGCATCGATAATACAGCAAAGTTCAGGAATAATATCCAGATAGCAATCAAATGAGAATCTCCAGGCTAACTCAAGGAACCGCTGGTATAGCTGTGAATTATATTGGTATCAGCGACAAAATTACAGTAAAGGAATTTGCCATGTTTGATTCACTTAAAACAGCTATGACAATTTTATGCGCAGTACTTGCGGTATCGGCTCAAAGCGGCTCTCCTGTAGCAGCCGTCCTTCCTGACTCGGTGCTCATTGTAAAAGGGAATAGTTTCTTTGAAGATACAGTTGTCTCATTTGTAAAGCAGTCACTCGAACATGACCAGATTGGTGTTGCCGTCAAGACAATAGCGCAGGCCGATTCGACCGTAAACGGTCACTTCAAAGCAATTGTTCTGTTGCATGCAATCGCGGTTGATCGCCTTGTAAACGAATACTCCGTTTTCATGGGACAAATTCCTGATTCAGTCAGAAACACGAAGGTGATTGTAAGCACTTTTACCGGTGATCCGTGGAACAACAAGCCTGTCCATATAGACGGTGTTGCCGGTGCAACAAAACCATACAAACCGGAACAGGTTGGCATGCGGCTTCTTTCACA
Organism: uncultured Fibrobacterota bacterium; assembly: GCA_903862805.1. GTDB lineage: Bacteria > Fibrobacterota > Chitinivibrionia > Chitinivibrionales > CAIOZP01 > CAIOZP01. The sequence goes on along the minus strand of CAIOZP010000394.1, from coordinate 3,812 downwards.
AATCAAAGCACGCATTCCGCAAAAAAAGTAAAGCGCGCTTGCTTTCAATGAGCTCACAGATGTGGCAATGTCACTCCCACCAAACTCCGCTGTCATCCTCATGCCGATCATTGCAAAGCTAACGGCCGCCCATACGGAACATTATGCAAATGGCCTTTGTTCGGTAGGTAAAAATGTACCCGCCTGAGGATGTCACTGATCCTGCGAACCCAAAAAATGATATTCACTTTCTTTCTTGACTGGACTGTATTTCGATAATAGCATCCCCCGACTTTCGGATGAAGACACAGCAGGAGTCTCGATATGAAAAAGGGTATAGTTGCAAAGATTACAGGAACGGTTGTACCTGGGGTCGTCCTTTTTTCCGCCATGGTATTGGCCTTGGTTTTTTTGATAGTAGATCGTGAGCAGAAAAAACAGCTCGATATTGAAGCAGACGAAATGGCGCAGCATTTTGCGGAAAAAGTTGGTGGCGAGCTTTCTTATCGGATGGGTTGTCTTGCTGCGCTGAGTGAAGCAGCTTCGTCGCTTGTCTCGGCGGATGATGCACAAAAAGCCAAATCTCTTAGCGACCTCTCATATAAATACAGAGCCGAAAATCCCGAATGTATAGAGATCTATTTCGAGTTCGAACGCGGCGGTCTGTTGTCAAGTTCCGCGACTTCTGAAGGAAAACACTGGTCGGTCGAAGCATATTCCAATGGCGGCAAGCTGCAGACACTACTTCAACCTTCCTATGACTTCAATCCGGCAGATACGGTTGGTGAGGAGTACTATCAGAAACCTATAAGGCTATCGCGTCCGGTTCTTGTTGAACCCTCTTGGTGGAAGTACGATTGGGACACGACCCATTTCTACGAAGTTTCGCTCACTGCTCCGGTTTTTGTTGCCGGAAAACCTGTCGGTATTGTCGGTACCGACATTTCATTTCAGCAAATTGATGCAGACATAAAGGCCATCAGACCTCTCGGAAGCGGATGGGCGGTACTTGCAAGCTCCAAGGGCAGGGTCATTGCTCATCCTGACTCAGCGAGGATCGACAAGCCCGTTTTTGGTGCCGATACTGCTGAGCAGTCAGCGATGCTCAAAGCGCTCGGCAGCGGGCAAGCTTTTGATTGCATCGCAAAGGATGCCAGATCGAAAGGCCGTGTCTTTTTCAGATTTGTTCCTTTGCATGTTCACGGAACTGATGACACATGGATCTTTGGGGTGGCGTTTCCTTTGGACGTATTCAACGCAGCAATTATTCATCTTCGTTGGGTTTCCCTTCTGGCAGCTTTGCTTATGGCATTTGGCGCGACATTGCTGATTGTCCTGATAACCCGTAATATTGTAAAACCGATTTCTGCGGCGGCCCTTGCCATGAGTGACATAGCTTCAGGCGAAGGAGATCTTACCCGCCGACTTCCGACTGATTCAAAAGATGAAGTGGCAGAACTTGGCTCAGCCTTCAACAGCTTCGCCGACAAACTTTCCGGGATTATTCATCTGATTGCCAAAGACTCGACCGGACTCAACGGCACGTCGCTCGATCTTAAACATGGGGCAAAATCACTCGACAAATCTGCTGCCGGAATCCAGGGAGACAGCTCGGGCCTTTCAGATACAAGCGGTAAAATGTCTACCGCCGTTCAAAGTATTTCTGTTGGAGCCGAGGAAATGTCTTCGACAGTTTCAACCGTAGCATCTGCGATTGAGGAAATGAGCACATCACTTTCGGATGTTGCAAGCGGGTGTCAGCAGGAAGCTGCTGCGATCCGGCGCGCCGACACCGAAGCACATTCCGCGCAGGACATGATGAATCAGCTCGGCCGGGCCGCAACGGAAATCAGCAAGATTGTTGACACGATTAATGACATCTCCGCTCAGACAAATCTATTGGCTCTGAATGCCACTATCGAGGCAGCTTCGGCCGGAGATGCCGGAAAGGGATTTTCCGTCGTTGCCGATGAAGTGAAACATCTTTCGCGTCAGGTCGCTTCTGCCACAAAAGAAATCAAAAGGCAGATCGAGGAGATGCAAGAAGCCTCTTCCGGCAGCATTGCTTCTACAAAACGTGTGGCTGAAATCATTTCTGAAGTGAGCGGCATTTCCAAAGGGATTGTTGTTGCGGTGGAACGGCAGTCGGAAACGGTAGTTGAAATTTCAAGCAACATCAGCATGGCCAGCAGGGCCGCATCGGACATCTCAAAAAATATCGCGGAACTTGCTGTCGGCGTTTCGGGGATCCACGACTCGACAAAACATCTCGACGATGAAATTCACAAGACCGGTGATAGTATAAAAGCTATTCACGAGCGTGCTGAAAATCTTTCGGACCTCGCAAACAATCTCGATACAATTGTCAAACAGTTTAAGACCTGATGTGGATTGCGGCCAACTGTTCAAGTCCTTCAATGACTTTTTCGGGCTTTATTCCTTCGAGGCATGCTCTTCCGATTAAGCAGATATTTCCTCCGTGCGGATGACACGGCCGACACGGCATTTGGTGTTCAAACACGGTATGAGGTACGGAACCCTGCGGAAAGAATCCGAGATGTGATGTTGTCGCTCCGAAGATGAACCCTGTGGGGATTCCGAGTGCCATTGACAGATGCGAAAGCCCCGTGTCGTTGCCCAGAGCGATGGAACAACCGGCAATTGCCGTTGCAGTTTCACTGATTGACATTCTTCCAGCAGTATTTTCTGCTCCGATACCGATCAGATTTGCAAGACATTTCCCGTCGGACATTTCTGATTGCCCTCCGAAGATCAAAACCTTCCAGCCTTTTGCAGCGAAGTGTTTTCCTACATTGGCATAGTTTTCTTCCGACCATTTTTTATTGCGCCACGCGGCAAACGGAAACAGTGCAATCGTTTTTTCACGCTTGACCGATGCCGCTGTGAAAATCTTTGTATCTGGAACATTTTCGGAAGAAGCATCTGCGTCGAATATTCTGATGTAGCGAAGTGCCACGGTGAGCGCCGGATCGTACCTGTTGATTCGCAGATAAAGAAGAGCTGCCCTTTTGAGATGCAACTTGTCGAAACGGGAAACTGGAACACCGGCGAATTTTTTCTCGGTGAATTTCCGGCTGCGGGCGCTGTTCTGGAGATCTAAGATCAAATCGAATTTCGCGGCAGATAGTTCGCGAGGAAGACTGCTTGATCGTAAATCAATTCCGAAAGATTTGTGCAGTCGGCTATCGTATTTGAAAAGCGGCTGCCATGCTGGTGATGTTATGAAGGTAATCTCGGTGTGAGGAATTTTTCGCGAGATGTACTCGAAAAGAACGGTACTCAAAATTACATCGCCCATTGACGAACAGCGAATGACAAGAACCGATCTATGGTTAGAGTTTGGCAAAGAGATTATCCGGAATAATTATTTCCATCGGGTCAATCGAGACACCGTTTTTGGTTATCGCGAAGTAAAGGTGCGGCCCGGTTGCGATGCCGCTTGCACCGACCGTTCCGATCTGGTCGCCACGCGAAACGGTCTGGCCAGAATTCACGTTTACCGATTCGAGATGTGCATAGAGGCTTGTAATGTCGTGTCCATGACGGATAAGTATGCGACGGCCCCATTGCAGATCATTGTCCACGCTTTCGACCACACCGCTTCCGGAGGCGAACACAGGTGTTCCGGTCATTGCTGCGTAGTCTATGCCGTAGTGCATTTTTTTTGTGCCTGTAAACGGATCGATCATTGGTCCGAAACCTGCGGTAATGAACGATTTGTCTGCTATTGGTTTCATTATAGGTATGTCGTCGAGGAAGGCGGGATTTGCCTGAAGGTTGTCGGAGTAGAAATTGAACAGCTGCTCTGCGCT
>CAIOZP010000393.1 GCA_903862805.1 uncultured Fibrobacterota bacterium | reverse complement strand
GTTTACGATCATCCGCTCACCGTGTCATTCAGTTCGGCAGACGAACGTGCGCAGATTCGCTTCGAGCGTCACGGCTCTTTGCCCACGCAGAGCTCAGCAATATTCGACAAGCCGATCACACTCTTCGCATCGGATACCATTCGCGTTCGCGTCACCGATGCAACCGGATATTCAGGGCCGCTTCAAACCTTCGTCTATAAAATCGACCTGCCGCCAGATGTCGCATTCCGCTTTGCTCCCGACACCGCGGCCGTAAACACTGTCGTAAAATTCGACGCATCGCTCACCAAAGACGACATCAGTTCGGTCTCGGGTTTAAGCTATGTATGGAGCTTCGGCGAGAGCGCTTCGCTTGACACAGGGGGAATAGGATTTCGGCTTGTGTCACATTCATATTCTAAGCCAGGGCTTTACAAAGTGCGACTCTCAGTGAAGGACGGCGGCGGCCACATTTCCCAGAAAGAACTCGACGTCCCTGTTCGCGGAAAATGCCTTGATGGAATGGTCTTCGTGCCACGCGACAGCGGGAAATCATTCTGCATTGACAAATACGAATGGCCCGACAAAGCCGGAACAAAACCCGCCGACAAAGCCTCATGGGTTGATGCTTTCATGACCTGTCGCGATGAAGGCAAACGCCTTTGCTCCGCCGACGAATGGCGCTATGCCTGCGGTGGAGCCGATGCGAAAAAATATCCATACGGACAGATATGGGAAGATGGTCGCTGCCCCGATGGAAACAGGGCAGGCGCATCGGGCAGTAACGAAAAATGTTCGAGCATTTTCGGCGCGGCAGATATGACCGGCGGCGTGCGTGAATGGGTGATGGATAAAGACGAAGGCGGCGCGTCGGCACTCGGTGGCAAGGTCGGCGACGGATCATCAGCTACCTGCGGGTCAGCCGTGAAAATCGGAACAATCGAACAGATTTCCGGAGACGGTTTCCGATGCTGCCACTGAAGAAAACTTCGTTTTGTTTATTTGGTTTGATGATGCTTGTTGCATCGTGTGTCGGGGCCGCGACACCTGCGGCGCATCCGCACAAAAACGATTCGCTTAACAGTAATATCCGCTGGCAGCTTGAGGATGGAGTGGGGCTCACGGCATCATCGGTTGATCTGTCGGCGGTGAGTGATCCGGTGCTTTTTGGACAGGCGCTTGACAGATACAACGTTGGCGATTTTTCCGGCGCGCTTCAGCTCTTCAACCGGCTCAAGTCGCTCTCGCTTCCCGATGGACGTGGAGCAATTCTCGATTTCGCTGCAGGTGAATGTTGTCGCGCACTCGGACTCACGCATGAGGCCGCTTCGCTTTACAAGCGCGTGGTAATTCGCGACACCGCTTCGGCGTTTGCACCGGCCGGACTCTACCGGTTGATTCTCGATGCCGCTGATCGTGAAGCTGACTCGACCGCTGATTCTCTCTATTCTCTTTTTGTCAAGCTATATCCTGCAAATGACCTTTTGGCATCGGCGGCTTATGCCGATGGACGTGCCAGATATTCGGCTTCACGTTACGCCGAGGCCTGCGCTGTTTTGCTCACTGTGCCGGAGTCGTCTTCGCGCTATGCGCAGGCGAGGTTTCTCGCGGCACTCTGCGACGAACACGGCGGAGATCATGACAAGGCACTCATCGCGCTTGACTACTTGCGACACAGCGCGACAGATCCCGATCTGCTCGCAAACGCGGCGGTGGTCATGGGTGACATCTACATGAACAAGGGAAATCCCGAAACAGCGATTCCTTATTTCAAAGCCGTAGGAAGTTCTTCGTCGGTTTATAACTACGCGCAACTTCGTCTTGCCCGCGCCGAACTTTTGCGAGACGATCCCGATGCTGCAATAAAGCGCACCGAACCGTTCATGGTTGACAAATGCGAACCGGAAAGTTTCTACGACGCATCCGATATTCTTGTTACTGCCTGGCGCGCTTTGAGCATGAACGCAAAAGCTGACGAGGTTGCCGATCGTGCAGCGGCCCGTGGCAACAAGGCTTACATCGCATTCGGAGCGCAGGACGAACTGTCGCGCGTTCTCGATCTGCGCCGCCGCTGTGTGATCCTTCTCAACCGCGCCGCGCTTTCGTCTGATTCACTTTCGGCAAAGGAAATGAAACGCTCGATTGACAAATGCGACGCGCTCGCGCTCAAGTTCCGGCATGTGCTTGTTGACTGCGGTTGGATCAACCGTGCAACCGATACCGTTCCCGGTTTGTCAAGCGCGCGCTACATGACGCTTATCCGCACAGAGGCGAAGGATCTTGCCGATTCAATTACGGCCCACACCGGCGACAGTCTTCGCGTGGCGGCACTTTCGTCGCAGCGAAACCTGCTTGAGTCGGAATACCGAAAGATGTGTCGCAGTCAGACAAACGGCGCGGTCGCCGGTCTTGAGTTTCAGGTGAAATATCTCGACATGAATTTTGCCGACTGGCAGCGAAGTCGAATACGGCTTGACAGCGCGGTAATTACCAAACGGCCTGTGCTGCCACAGGACAGTGCTCGTGTCGCGCAGAGTCGCGATGCGTTGATCGAGAGCTTCCGCATGTTCATTGATGCGCATCCGGGCAGCCGCTTCACGGCACCGATCCTCATGCGCACTGCCGAACTTCTCTACGACAGGGCCGTGAAGGATTTCGGAGCAAGGCTTGCCGCGTATGAGTCTGCCATAAAAGACGGCGGCAATCCGGAGTTCCCCGAATACGACCTCGATGCCGTGATCCGCTGTTACAAGACGATCAAAGATTCTTTGTCGCAAGATCCGGTAGCTCCCGATGCGATGTACTATATGGCGCTCGCAATTGACAAAGAGGGAAAAGAGTCGGAGGCTGCGGCGCTCTTCGACAGCCTCGGCGAAAAGTATCCGCAGAGTGCGCGGGTTGCCGATGCCTCGATGCGGCTGGGCCATTATTGCTTCACTCATCCCGAAGATTCGGCGCGTGGTGGTATGCGTCGTGCAGAAGAGTCGTTCAAACGTGTGCTTGCCTGTCGCACCTGTCCGCAGTTTTCCGAGGCGGTTTATCAGCTTGCGTGGTGCTATTACATGCAGGATCGTTTCGACGATGCCATTGCAACTTTCCGTTATCTTGTTGAAGAGGCGCATCCCGATTTCTCTGCCGGAAGTGACGGCACGGCCGCGCTCAATCCGCTCATGCGTGACGAGGCTGTTGACTATATCGCCGCAAGTTTCGACGAGAAGCACGACCTTGATGGCGCGATACAGTTCCTCGCACTAATCGGTGATCCCGAGTATGCGGCGCGTGTGCTTGAGCGCACCGGCGTTTTGCGCGAGCAGGATCTCGATTGGAAGAACGCGGCCTCGGTTTACCGGCGGCTCGTCAAGGAATATCCTTTTGTATCCAATTCGCCCGATGCTTCTGTACGACTTTGTGGAGTGCTCGATCTTGCCGGTGATTCCGCAGCGGCCACGGTTGAGCGTGATGCATTTGTCAAGAGATACGCTCGCGATGGAAAGTGGTACGGGTATGCCCGCCGCGACAGCACGTCAAAGGCCGCCGCCGATTCAATGGCAATCTCAATGTCGCTCTGGCTTGCCGACAATTCTTATCGCGCGGCAGAGCTTGGCGTCGCAAATAAATATGCCGAAGCAGCATCGTATTATCGCCATGCAGCGCTTGCTTATCCGGAGTATGCCGGTGCTGCATCGGCACTGTTCAATGCGGCAGTAATCGAAAATGAAAAACTGAAAAAGCCTGTTGACGCAAACCACGATTTCATTCTTGTTTCGTCAATGAGAGCTGCCGATTCGTCGATGCGTGAGCAGGCGGCGTTTAACGCACTGGCTGTTGTTCTGTCAATCGCCGATTCATCGGCACGCGGAAGCTCCGATAGCATTCTTTCGCTTGCTTCAAGTGCCGCGACCAACTATGCGAAGCAGCTTCCGACCGGCCCGCGTTTGGCAGAGGTTGGTGAAGCTCTTGGCGGACTTTGCTACAACCGTCATCTCTACTCCGAAGCCGCCGCCGCATGCAGTGCGGCTGTTGTTCGCGGGCCATCGGGCAAAGGGTATTACTCGGCACTTCTGCTGAAGGCTCGGTGCATGTTCGCGCTTGACAGATGGAACGATGCCTCGAAGTCTTTCGAAGAGGTTTGGCGTGGAAGTACCGACTCTGCGCAGAAGGCTTCGGCTGCGGCGAGTTTGTATCAGGCCTGCATGCTTGCCGCGAAGTCAACTGCCGATGCCGGAGGTTGGGCCGATGCCGCTGATGCTTACGCCCAGATTGCTGACAAGTTTCCAAACTCGTCTATTACCGATGCCGCGCTTTTCAATGCAGGTGATGCGCTTCGTCATGTTGCCGAACACGATTCGACCGAACTCAAATGGATCGCGGCGGCGAAGGCTTTCATGCAGGTGCAGGATAAATGCGCGGCTTCACGACTTGCGCCGGATGCGTTGTTCAATGCGGCCGTCTGTTTCGAACACGCCGCCAAATGGGAACGTGCCGCGGCGGTTTACGATCAGGTGGCTCTCGACTATGTCAAGTCTCCGCGAGCCAAAGATGCGCTCTTCAACGAAGGTCTGTGTTTTGAAAAACTTTCCATGCCGGATCGTGTCGCGGATGTCAACGAGAGATATGCAACGCTTTATCCGGAAGACAAAGATGTCGAGGCGATGCTTCTTAAGGCGATAGATTTCCAGTTTGGTTCGGGTGATCTTTACAAAGCGGGAATGATCAGCCGCAACTATCTTGCCCGCTACGGAAGTCATGCCGGAGCTGTTGAAGCCTTATGGATTCTTGGCAAGGCCGCCGTAAAAGCCGCAAAGATCGACACTGCCGCAAAGTGCTTTACAGATGCGACTCAGCTTCACGAGAAACTTGTGGCCGGTGGATCGGCAGGCAATTCGTACTACACAGCCGAAGCGGCACAGTCACTTGGATGCCTGTACCAGAACGCTGCTGCGAAGATCACTTTTACTGATCCGGCAGCGGCATCAGGCAAACAGAAGATGCGAGCCGATACCGTATTCGCCGCTCTCGATTGCTTCGGCAAAGTCGCGTCGCTCAAGTCGGGCAAAATGTTCGAGGCTGCGGCTCGAAGCTACGAACTTTACCGTGATTTCGCAAAAGACTGGGCGACTCAGGCAGATCCGGCCGCTACCGATCCGGCAAAGCTTGCGGTTCGTCATCGCGATATTTGCGCCGCCGCCGCCGGAACCGTGCTTCAGGGCGTGGCACCGCTCAGGGTTGTGCTGGCGATTCCGCTTGGTCACGATTCGCTTGCTCCAGATATTTCGCAGTGGCGCGAACGAGCCGCAACTGATCTGTCGGGCGCCTACTTCGAGGCATCGCGATACACGCAGGTCGCTGTCGATGCACTCACAAAGGCGCCGCTTTCGCAGGAAGTCAAGGATGATCCACTCGCATTTTGTCAATATAGAACTATGCTCTGCGGAACGATTGAGCCGCTCTACACCGATCGTGCGAAGAACATTATCGCCGGTCGTCGTCTGGTAGATTCGCTGATCACCGACACCTCGGCCCGCGTGGCAATGGACTCGCTGGCATCTTCATCAATCTGCGCCGCCGGTTTCATGTGGGACAGCCTGAACCGGATGATCCTTGATCAATCT
>CAIOZP010000392.1 GCA_903862805.1 uncultured Fibrobacterota bacterium | reverse complement strand
GGTGTATTTGATTGCCTTGGATGTATCGGATGGATCAGTGCCGTCAAGTGTGTAAAATAACGATGCCCCGCTGACCACCACTCCGGTACTGCTGTCGGTTACAGTAAGAGTAACCGTGGTATCGTTCAGAAATGATGTGCCGCTTGCCGGATTTGCAGATATAGACAAGTCCATATTCTGAACAGTTACATTTATCATGGCATGATCGGTGAACTGCGGGTTCGTTGATACGGCTGTCACATATATGCGATACGACGGGTGCGTTTCAAAATCTATGACAGCTCCCGGCTTGACCTTGATCGTATCACCTACGAGAACGAAATCCGCTGCAGGCGCGCAGCTGTCAAATGTCAATGTGTACGATATCGAATCTGGCGCGGTGCGAGGAACGATACCTGCAACTGTTCCTCCCGAGGTATTCTCCGAAATGGTATAGGCGGTGTCACCGATCAGACCGTCAATGGCAAATTGCAAATCTCCGCCGCCTAATTCATGAAGCTCGCCGGTTTCTGTTGTCGCCCAGAAATGGCCCAGAGCAAATCCACCAAGACCACTTACACAATTCGCCGAACCAGTGTTGACTGGATCAACATAGGTCGTATCATGTGTCCACACTCCGCCAATTTTTTCCCATTGCTGAATCTGAACTCCGAAACTTTGTCTTGTGAATAGCTTGCCGTTACTGAAACATAATCCAGCTGGTTGATATGTATTTCCCATATAAATTTCACCAGGATATTTGAATTCAAAATTCCAGCCTCCACCTATCGAGGAATAGACATTATCTTCCGCATCAGTTGTGTACCAAATCTTGTTTACCCTGTCGTAGGCAAGTGTTCGTCCGAACTGATAGTAGCTACATGTGTCATATTTATAGCTTTGCGATATCGAATCATAAACCGGATCTATTGCCACATCACAGATACTCATGGTCAATCCGGAAATTTCATTCGGGCCAGTAATTTCTTCCAAAAACTGCCCCGAGTGCCTGTCAAATTTCAAGACACCGGCATTTCTTAATCCTTCCAAAGCACTGATCCTGAGATCATTCCTCAGCACATACAAATATTTTGTATCTGCATATAATTGCATCCCCAGAATGCCGTTCTGCGCATCACGGAAAAAATCTATGTCCGCTGGTACACCTTTGAAATGCAGTGTGTCTATGTTGGTGAATGTTCTGGCTTGATAGTTCGGGCTGGTTGTAAGCTCGTTTTCATAACTCTTGTCTGGTACAGTAACAGTCATCACTGACACGCAAAAAGAATCATTGCTGTCGTTTGTCGCTACATAAATCGTATCGCCACAACAAGCGATTCCGCCATAAGTTCTATACTCATTCCAAGCTGGAATCTGGCTTGAATATTCATAGAAAGTTCCATACTGACCATACGTAAACCCTGCCATGCACAAACCCAGAAAAATCGATCGGATGGATTTCATGACAACCTCTCTGTCTGACATTATCACTTCATTGATTTCTTCCCTAACCAATTTACTCCAACACGATGTCAAACGAATGATGGCAGCAAACTTTCCGCTCTAATTTTTTAGAGCAGATTCGCTTAAAATCAGGTGAAGGATCTTTTATTGTCGAATGCATTACAGAGAATATATGCCATATTTACAAGGTGACTTTTGCAGTATTGAAATGATGTTTTTGATTGAGTGAAAACATTGTCTGGTTATTATCTGACAGCCATATATTTTCTACCGCTTGCCTGACAGCGGATCAATTACGTAATCGGAGCTGGAGCAATGAGACAAGGGATCGGTAAATGGCCATGAAGAAAAAGGTTCTACAGTCAACCGGGACCATCCAGAACGAAAAGTTCTGGAGACTGTTCTTACTGTGGCTTCCGAATCATCGTTGTCGATATACTCCTACATTGACTACCGTAAATTTCTGCACGACATCATCAACGAAAAGAAGCAGCAAAATCCGGTTTTCTCACACCGGATGATCATGTCGAAAATCGGCCTCGCTTCGAGCAGTTATCTGAGCAATGTCATTACAGGTAAATGCCATCTCACTATAGAGCGTGTCGAAAAACTTTCTGGTCTCTTTAAACTCGACATCGCCGAAGAG
>CAIOZP010000391.1 GCA_903862805.1 uncultured Fibrobacterota bacterium | reverse complement strand
TTCTTTTCAAACTTTTTAGAATCGCTGCCGATGATGCGGCCAGCGAGCTTGAGCATTGCTGCGTCGTCGTGTTTTGTCAGTTCCATTGAAAGGCCCATATTTGTCTCCGGTTTTTCGTGGCACATACTCTCATAGGCAGTAAATTAAATCAATCAAAATCAGGGAATGTGTTCGCAGCTCAGGGATAGAGCGTTCACAGGTCAAAAAATACGGTTTCGCCTTTCGCTCACATAGTGTATTCATTCCGTTCCATCGTTGGCGTTTTGCCAAATGCATTAAGGACAAGCTCGCCCGCTACAATTACAAGCCCGACCTTCGGTTGCTCCATAACTATTTCTTCGAGAATATTTTCAATCGTTGTGCTGCCGACCATGAGTCCGACAATATCTGCCGCCTTCCCGATTTCCAGACTGCCGATATCCGAATCCATGCGGAGTGCTTTGGCAGGATTGATCGTTACGCACTTCAGCAACTCGGCTGCCGGAATCTGCGGATTGGTGCATCGCATTGTGTAAAGCTCGTCGAATAGATCCGCTGAAAATTGACCGACCGGCGCTTCTGTTCCGATGCAGACATTGACGCCACGATAGAGCGCGGTCTCAAGTGGGAACTCGCGCAGCGACATCAGCCCTGAATACTGCGGACAAAGAACCACCGAGGCGTGGCGTGTGGCAAGCAATGATAGCTCGCTGCCGTCGGCGTAAGAACAGTGAAGAAGGATCCCGTTGTTGGGAATGACATTCTCTTTTATCGCGGTGTGAAGCGGTGCCCCCTTTGTATGGAACGGCCACGATTTGCGGGCGGTAACCTCGTCGTAGATCGCGCCGCAGTGTTCGCCGAATGCCATGAGTTCGTCGGGAGTCTGTGCGATGTGACACGACCAGAGGAGCTTCTTCTGCGAAACAATCCTTGACAAAACGCGATGATGTGACGGCGAGAGCGACCAGAGCGCATAAGGCGAATACCCGGAAATCTCGTCGGTTTTTTCGGGCGTTTCGGAAATCGCCGCCGATTCGTCGGTCGGTATAAGCGGATCGATTTCGCGCATGGCAAGCACCCGCGCCCTCTCACCAACATAGGCCTTCGGCGTTGTGCCACGACGGAAAGTATCGGCAATGGTAGTAATTCCGTTGGACAATGATTCGCGGATTCCGAGCTTCACGGCGATTGCAACAGCCTCGCTTTCGGCGGCCATTGCGGCATCGCGGCGTGCAGTGATGATCGCAACTGGATCTGGCAGAAGATTATCGATCTGTCCGCGCGTCACGCCTTCCTCGAGATGAGTGTGGGCGTTGATCAGCCCTGGCATCAGCAGCATGTCGCCGAGGTTGACGATCGTGTCGCCGGGCCGACGACGCACGGTTCCGCGCTGGGCAATGTCTGCGATGCGACCGTCCTCGACGGCAACGGCACCGTTCTCGACAAGACTCATGTCGCTTAGAAGAACCCATCTCGCAAAATAGACGACTGCCGACACACACTCTCCGCATGATATTTTAGGCCGGTTGCAAAATATAAACAGTCAGCCTTGGCGGATTGATGTTCCGTAAAATTTTCCTTATGATTTTTTTCTGCGCGGTGCTTGAGCCAGTGCTCGCACTCGATCTTTCGGTCGGACTGAACGGCTTTGCCGACAACCGCGAGTATCACTCGGCGTTCAGAAACTCGCAGACATTCTTCGGCGTGAGAGGAACCGCGCTCGGTTCACAGACCATCGGCAGATTCGCATCTGTCAACGCCGGACTTTCATGGATGATGGAGTTCGGATCCGATACGCTGCGGCTTCCGGCACCGATCCTCTACTTCGGATATTCCGATTCGTCAACCTTCTTCCGTATGGGAGCGTTCCCACGAAGTGAATCAATTGACATACCCGAATGCCTGCTCGCCGACAGCTTCAAAATATTCCGGCCCAATATTCAAGGCGCGGTTTTCAAGAGGTTCAACGGAGGAATCACGAGAACCGTGTGGATCGATTGGATCGGTCGTCAGGCGGACTCGGTGCGCGAATCGTTTCTCTTCGGAACCCAGCTTGGCGGCAATATCGGTCGCGTGAAACTTTCGAGCGACATGCTCTACATCCACACTGCGCGGGCGAAAGATGCCGACTCACTTCAGCATGTAACAGACGACGGCGGAATGCGCGGAACCGTTGCGGTCCCTTTCTCGCCGCAATTCTTCGATTCGCTTGTGCCATCGTTCACCGCACTCGTTACATGGCACCGGGTTCGCGATGATGTCGAATCGTGGTACACACCGCTTGGTGCCGAGGCCTCGCTTCTTGTCATGAAAAAAATCTTCGGACTTCGCGTGAGCTACTTCCGAAATCTTTGGGCCGATCCCGACTTTGTCAGTACACAGAAGGGCGGATTGGCAACCGACAGAAAGTTTCAATACAACGATGGAATCTACTGGAGCAGCGAGTTTGAATCGAACGACATCTTCGTTGTGATTTCGCATAAGCAATGGCTCAATGTCCGCTTTGACGTTTTCATCAACGTTGTCGATCACGAAGTTGACAACCGCGAAAAATTTTCGCTCACCGCAAGCTTCGGCCATCACATCAAAAGGCCGCACCGAACTTGAGCGCCCGCCCGAAAAACATTTTTGAACATATCGGAAGAACCTGGTTTACCGGAGTTCTGTATCTGCTTGCCGCGGCAGGCTACGTTTTTTATTTCCTTCTTTACATGGTGAGAATGATGCAGTCGAGAAAGAAACGTTTCCCATTTGTTCCGATGATATTTATCGTGTCGATCGCGTTGCTTGTTGCGCTGGTTGTTTTCCCGTTTGGCAATCGCGGCGTAGAATTCAAGCTCGACGTCGATCGTGGAATGCGTGTTGCAACGATCGCACACCGGCTCAAGGATGCGCATGTCATACGAAGCGAAACAGCGTTCAGGATCCTTGCCAGATTGACAAAATGCGATAGACATATTCTTTCCGGGCGATACACTTTTTATGTGAATGACGATCTCCTGCACGCAGTAAGATGCCTGCTTCATGTCGAGCCGATAGAAGTTTCTGTCACAATTCCCGATGGACTCACTATCGAGCAGACGGCTTCAATATTTGCCAGAACGATCCACATAGACAGCCTCGCATTTGTCAATGATTGCAGCGATCCGAAAATTCTCGCGAAGCACGGGGTCAATGCACGATCTGCGGAAGGTTATCTCTTCCCCGAAACCTATAAATTCAATCCGGCAGCGAGTGCAAATGATGTGATCGAACGCATGATGACACTTGCCGATTCGGTGTGGTCATCAGTCAGGGATAGCGCAAATGATGCCGGTGGTTCACTCAGTCGCTCCGAGGCCATTACCCTTGCCTCCATTGTGGAAAAAGAAGCTGCACTCAGGTTAGAGGAGCCGCATATCTCAGGTGTTTTTCACAACCGATTGAAGATGCACATGCCGCTTGGTGCCGACCCAACAGTGCGCTATATCTTCCGCAAATTCACAGGGCCGCTTTACAAAAGCGAATTGGCAAATGAATCGCCATACAACACCCGCATTCATACTGGCCTTCCACCTGCGCCGATATGTTCACCAAGTCGTGGAGCGCTTATCGCTGCTCTTCGCCCGGTAGAAACCCACGATGTTTACTTTGTGGCCAAGTGGGACGGCTCTGGTGCTCACTATTTTTCGGTCAGCTATGAAGAACATCTGAAAAAAACGCAGGCAGCAAGAGTGGCCAACGAAAAAGAAAAAGTGATTATTCATCAGGACGAACGATAGCTCTGTTGACAAAAGGTAATTGACATGAAGAGAATTTCTGTCCAGACAATAGCGGATGCGGTAGTCGATCTTTGCCGCCGTGCCGCGTATGATCTTCCTGTCGACGTGCATGATGCGCTGGCGGCATCGCTTGACAAAGAGGAATCGCCAACCGCCCGGTCGATAATCCGCGCATGTCTCGACAACGCCGCCATTGCGAAAGAAAAACAGATGGCGATATGTCAGGACACCGGCTTCGCTGTCTATCTTGTCGAACTCGGTCTCGATGTCCAAATCGAAGGTGGAACGCTTCAACAGGCAATCGATGCCGGAACAGAACGTGGTTGGCGCGAGTGTTATTTGCGTTCGTCAATCGTAAACGATCCGCTCTTTGACCGCATCAATACCAAGACCAATACTCCGGCAATCGTTCATATCGAACAGGTACAAGGTGATTCGCTCGTTATCCATCTTGCGCCCAAAGGCGGTGGCTCCGAAAACATGAGCGCAGTTTCAATGCTCAAACCATCCGACGGTGTCGAGGGTGTGATAAAATTTGTGACCGATAGCGTGATCCGTGCCGGTGGAAATCCGTGCCCGCCGGTGATCGTCGGTGTCGGCATTGGCGGAACATTCGAGAAGTGTGCGTTCCTTGCGAAAAAGGCGCTGTTCCGTAAGACCGGCGCACCATCACATGATTTGCGTTATGCAAACCTGGAGCAGCAAATACTCGCATCTGTCAATCAATCCGGAATCGGACCGCAGGGACTTGGCGGAACCGTTACGGCGCTTGCGGTTCATATCGAAACGCATCCCTGCCACATCGCTTCGATGCCGGTTGCCGTGAACCTCAACTGTCACGCGGCGCGTCATGCGTCGATGACGCTTTAGGAGAAATCATGACCGTCAAAAATATTTCTCTTCCCGTTAGTGACAGAAAAATTATTGCCGACCTTTCCGCCGGTGACGAGGTGTTGCTTTCAGGCATCATTTATACCGGCCGTGATGCGGCACACAAAAGGATTGTCGCACTGATCAGTGCCAATGAAAAACTGCCTGTCGATCTCAACGGCCAGTTCATTTATTACGCAGGCCCTACTCCTGCGCGACCCGGAGCACCATCGGGGAGCATCGGCCCGACAACGAGTGGACGCATGGATCGCTACGCGCCGATTGTCATGGAGAGAACCGGACTGTGCGGAATGATCGGCAAAGGTGAACGTTCACGGGAAGTAATCGACGCAATGATCCGCTTCGGCTGTGTCTATCTCGCCGCCATCGGTGGAGCCGGTGCGCTGATCGCACAGTCCGTTGTCAAAAGCGAATGTGTCGCATACGAAGAACTCGGACCCGAAGCAATTTACAAATTGACAGTAGAGAATTTTCCGGCGATTGTAGCGATTGACTCTAAGGGTAATTCTCTTTTCGAGAGCGGAGTGATGAGGTGGCGAAAAAACTCCGCTTGACAATATGAGAAACGACTCAATCGATCTTGTTTATTGCCGAAGTGTCAGACAATTGTTTAGTATCGCAAAGTCCATCCCTGCTCCGGTCGTCCTGCGGCAGTGCTGGAATCTCGATTCCGTTTGACAAAAGGAGAATTTTCAATGCCGAATTTTCTTGGCTGAGTTTTTCGACCATATTTTTCATTGCCGAAATTTCATCCACTGCGCGCCGAAGCGTTTCGCGGAAAGCTGCGTTGCCAATTTTATTGTTAGAGCTATCTGAAGCTTCGAGAAGAAATGCCTCTGTCATCAGCATGTCGGTGTCGGAAATGGAGGTGCCTTTCGGCCTGCTTCCGGAGTTGAACTGATCAACTTGGGCTTCGATACCGTGCCTGTAGCGTGGTCTCATCTTCAGCCACATAATAACCGCGGTACTTACAGCCGCAAGCACCACCGCGATTGCTGATATTGTCATAAAACTCATCTCGCCACCCATTTGTCCTACAGGCGTAGTCCACCTGTGAATAAAGTATTTTGCATCGGCTAAAATATGTGCACCAAGAGTGCGCGTGAGTATCAATAAATGAAAATGGAGCGTAAATGAATCTCGCCAATCTACCTATCATGTCGGTTTCCGGAATTCGCGGCACTATGAACGGAACCATATCCGAAGAATTTTTTGCGACAATTGCCTACTTGCAAACCAAGGCCTGCGGTGGCGGAAGAATGATCGTGGGCCGCGATACTCGTCCATCCGGCGAGGCTCTTGCACGCGCCGCTTTTCGTGGGATTCGCGCAGCAGGCGGGTATCCTGTTGACATCGGAATCGCGCCAACTCCGACGACCTGCTTTGCGGTCAAGCACTTCGGCGCATCAGGTGGAGTGATAATCACGGCCAGCCATAATCCGCATCCATACAACGGTTACAAGATGGTGCATGGATCGGGTCGTCTGTTTGCCGGCAGCGAATGCGATGCAATCTATGCCGACTTTCGCGCAGGAAAATATCCTTCGTATGTCGAGCTAAAAAAGTTCGACGACTGCCCGGACGATTTTGTAGATGCTGTTTCACCTCACATCAGTGCAATCGTTTCTGCCGTCGATATGTTTGCAATTCAGGAGGCAAAGCTGAAGGTCGCTGTTGATGCGATCAACGGTGCGGCTTCCGTAATATTTCCGAAGCTGCTTGCAAGACTTGGCGTCGAGTGGGAAGGCGTTCATTGCACGACCTCCGGAGACTTCGTCCATAACCCCGAGCCGCGTCCAGAACACCTTGGCGATCTCGCTGCACTCCTTAAAAAAGGCAGCGGATTTTCCGGCGGATTCGTTTACGATTCCGACGCCGATCGTCTCGCAACAATGGGCGAACACGGCGAACC
>CAIOZP010000390.1 GCA_903862805.1 uncultured Fibrobacterota bacterium | reverse complement strand
TTGTGGGCAAGAAAAAGTACATCGACCAGATCCGCAACAACCAGCTTTCTCGCGCCCTTCGTTGCGATAAAATGACCTACGCGGTTCTCGAAGCAACGCTGCGGCTTTTCCTTGATGAAGAAAAACTGCTCGCCGGTCATCCGGTTCTTAAAATGATGACAGAAAGTCTCGACTCCGTGAAGGATCGTGCAGCCATTCTGCGCAAGCGCCTCCGTGCGACCATCGGCGAAAAGCTCAAGCTGAAAATCGTGGATGAATTCTCGGAAGTCGGAAGCGGATCTATGACGCTATCGTCAATTCCAACAGCGGCACTTTCCATAACCGCCGAGGGCGTGGCTCCCGACTGCATAGCAACCTGGCTTCGTAATTCCAATCCGCCTATTTACGGCCGTATTAAAAACGATGCATACCTGATCGACTGTCGGACGGTTCTTCACGAAGAAATAGGATTCATACTCAAAGCATTTGAGAAGCATCTCGGCGCAGTCTGAATAGATACTAGCAAAGGTCGCTTTTGATTCGGCGGCCTTTTCCATATTCGCGTATGTCAAGGTATTCGGATTGTAGTAGTCTCGGCTGGCAGGATCGTGAAACTATCGGCAAGGGTTATTGCGGCTGAGGCATACAAAGTTTTCAGAATAACCGACGAATATTTTCCGGCTGGTAGATAGAAACCGGCGTTCGTGTTGGGAACGAATTTGGGCAGATAAACATCTGTACCGGTGATATAAATGCTGAATGTATCGACACCTTTGAAGATGGTGTCGTATATGTTAAGCAAACCAAGCCCTGAACTGACAACAAACGGCGTGACAAAAATAGGGTTTATATCATTCGGCGAAACTGTAATGGCCGAATCTAAATAGTCTCCCAATATGGCATTGCTGTCATCGCAGCGCAGACGATAACTACCGGCGGTAACGCTGTCGAACCGGTAATGTCCTTCGGAGTCGGTTGTATCAACTTTTTCTATGAATGAATCTGTAAGTGCCGGATTGAATGTTTCGCTAAAAAGAAAAACGCGGGCTTTGGCCAAAGGCGAATTGTCAGCATTGAAAACGGTTCCCGAAATCGCCACTGCGTTGCCGTCTTCGGTGGCAGTTCCGCTTGTCGATGTGTTATTGCAGTTGTTCAGTGTTCCGGCAAGAACAAACATTAGTGCCAGAAATTTAATGCGAGACATTGTTCTGCTCCGTTTGCGTCAGCGGGAAAAGCTGAAGGTTGCACCTGACAACTACGTCCGGTTTCAACTCATCATCAACAGCAATTTGAATCAAACGCTTTCTAAAGTCAACGAGTTCATTTTTCAGAAGTGCAAATTTCTGTCGTGAAATGGAAAAGGTAACGCCAGAAACATCGCGTTCGTCCGGCTTGGTATGTTCGATCGCAACCTTCGCATGATCGATCATTTCCATCTGGAACTGGGTCACAAACATCGACTGGACTTCGTCGCCTGTTGTAAGCACCGCATCACATGGCCGGTAGAGACCGGCATCATTTTTGGTAATAAGATTCATAGAATGCAGAGCCTCAATTGCATCCTTTGCCTGTGCGGGTTTGATACGCGGGATCATTTTTTTCCCGAGGTCGGCATA
>CAIOZP010000389.1 GCA_903862805.1 uncultured Fibrobacterota bacterium | reverse complement strand
GTGCATCCGCAGTCGATCATTCATTCGATGGTGACTTTTTGCGACGGTGCTGTTATGGCCCAGCTCGGTTTGCCCGACATGGAACTGCCGATCCAGTATGCGCTGTCATATCCGAGACGCCTGCCCATCGAAGGCAAACGTCTCGATCTTGCCGCGCTTGCAAGCCTGACTTTCGAAAAACCAGACCTTGGCAAATTCCCATGCCTGCGACTTGCGATAGAAGCCGGACGCAAAGGCGGAACGCTCATGTCGGTGCTCAATGCGTCAAACGAAATGGCGGTTGCGGCCTTCCTCGAAAACAGTATTCGCTTCACCGATATTCCCAAGGTTATCGAGACTTGTCTTTCGCGTCATGTCAACGCAGCTGCTAGCAGCGTTGATGTGGTTATGGCCGCCGATGCGCAAGCTCGCAGCATGGCCGGCGCGGTCATTTCGTCAATCAGTCTTTCGTAAGGAAATCTCATGTTGTCATTTATCGTTGTACTGATCGGCCTTTTTGTACTTGGTGTTCTTGTGACAATTCACGAAGCCGGACATTTCGTCGCGGCCAAGGCTTGCGGCATTCGGGTGCTTTCGTTCTCGCTCGGATTCGGGCCGGTGCTGATCAAGAAGGTGATTGACAAAACGGAGTATCGCATCAGCGCGATTCCTTTCGGCGGATACGTTCACATGGCCGGAGAAAATCCCGATGAAATGAGCGCCGCTGTAGAAGGCAGTTTCACGAGCAAGCCGGTGTGGCAGCGGGCGATCGTTGCGGTAGCCGGACCGGCTGCGAATATCATTACTGCATTTTTATTTTTGCTGATCATGTTCATCACAGGTGTTCCCGAAGCCAACTATCTTTCACGGCCTGTGGTTGGCGCTGTTGCCGACAGTTCTGCCGCGCAGATCGCAGGAATCGCGGCTGGCGACAGCATCCTGTCGATCAACGGAAAGCTCACTAAAAACTGGTCGGATGTACAAGAGTGTTTTGGAGTTCAAGGCGGTAACTACACGATAACTATGCTGCGCAAAGGTGCCGCAAAAACTGCCATCATGAAGATCGCCGCTGATCGTTCCGGAAATATTCCGACCGGCATCACAGGCGGACTGATGTCGAGTATCCCGCCGGTTGTCGGATCAATCCTCGATGGATCTGCGGCGCAGGAAGCCGGCCTTGCCGTCGGCGATTCCGTGATCGCGCTTGACAATACGACAATGCATTCGTGGCAGGAATTTTCATTGGCTGTCCGCAAATACAATCCGGCTTACGGCCCGATGCAGATCGTGGTTTCGCGTAAATCACAGGTCGTTATTCTTTCTGCATCACCCAAGCCGACAACGGTCACCGAAAAGAAAAGTGCCGGTATCAAACTCGCCGAAAAACTTTCCGGCAAGTCGCTTCCTGTAAAAAGTGTGACATACTTCAGGCTTGGCGCGGGGCAGGCCGATGCGCCTTCGCACATTACTTCATTCTCTCCAGTCAAGGCAGTCGTTCCGGCACTCGAAAAATCCTGGGATTACACGACGATGATTTTTGATGTGCTCGGCAAACTTGTCTCAAGCGAGATTCCTGCGAATCAACTTGCCGGGCCAATAGGAATTGTTCAAATGTCGGGCATGGTTGCACTTGGCGGCATCGCATCGCTGCTAAATTTCATGGCGCTGATTGGTATCAACCTCGGAGTGATAAATCTGTTTCCGCTTGTCATCACCGATGGCGGTCAGCTACTGTTCCTCGCCATCGAAGCCGTGCGCAGAAAGCCTTTGCCGCCCGCGGCTCACGACGTCATGAACCGCATTGCCATTGCATTCTTCGTGTTGCTTTTTATATTTGTAACCTTCCACGACATCCTGCGCGCGCCGCAGCTTTTTGCAATGATCAAGTAAGAGGGAGTTAATATGCACATCAGAGAAATCTTCGCCAAGCATAAGGTCGCCATGAGCTTCGAGTTTCTTCCGCCCAAAAGTCCGGAAGCGCTTGACGAACTCAACGAGACAATCACGCTTCTCAGCCCGATGGAACCGGCATACATAAGCGTGACCTACGGCGCAGGCGGTTCGACCCGCGAACTCACCCACGACATCGTGGTGAAAATACAAAACCAGACCGGCATTCCGGTCGTGTCACATCTTACCTGCGTCGGTGCGCCGAAAGAAGAGATAGGTGGAATCCTTCGCCATTACTACGACTCCGGCATTCGCAACATAATGGCGCTTCGCGGTGATCCGCCGAAGGGTCAGGCCAACTGGGTTGCAGCCGAGGGTGGATTCATTCAAGCCGCCGAACTGGTGACGTACATCCGTGAAAATTTCCCCGACATGGGAATCGGTGTGGCAGGTTTCCCCGAAGGTCATCCGGCGACACCCAACCGCCTTCTCGAAATGGATTACCTGAAAGCAAAGGTCGATGCAGGTGCTGACTATATCTGCACACAGCTTTTCTTCGACAACCGCGACTTTTACGACTTCTGCGAGCGCTGCGAAATCGCCGGAATAAAGGTTCCGATCGTCGCCGGAATTATGCCTATCACTTCGCTTAAAACCATGTCGCGAATGGCCGACATGGCCGCTGGTTGCCGCTTTCCGGCGCGCTTGCTCAAGTCGCTTCACCGCGCTCAATCCGATGCAGAGGTGACCCGCGCCGGAATCCATTGGGCCGCCGAACAGGTTCGCGATCTTCTTGATGGCGGAGTAAAAGGAGTTCACTTTTACACGCTCAACAAAGCGAATCATGTGAAGACTCTTTGCGATTCAATTGGAATTTCGCATTCGTCTCAGTTTGACAAGATTGTCTGAAAAGATTGTTGGTTGACGAATGCGAACAGCACTTCTGATCCTTGTCACATTGGCGTTTTGTTCGATGACAGAAGCCGCCGATCTCACCGGCCTCTGGCTGACCGAACCCGGCAAGTCAAAAATCCTCATCACAAAAACAGCCACCGGTTACGAAGGAAAGATCGCATGGCTCAAAGAGCCGCTTGACAAAAAGGGAAATCCCAAGACAGATACAAACAACGTCGATAAATCTTTGCGGTCACGCCAATTTTTCGGCCTTGTCACACTGACACTCACAACAAACAAAAACGGAAAAATCACCGGCAAAGTCTATTCTCCCGACTTCGGAAGAACCTTCGACTGTCAGGCTTATCTTCGCGATGACACACATCTTGTATTAAAAGTCTTTGCCGGATTCATCAGCAAAGAAACGGTTTGGACGAGACAGAAATAGTTCCCGTGTTTATTTCTTACGCGCTCTACGGATCAGTAATTCATGTTCTGCAACTGACTGCTTCCAGCGTTCGACAGCTTGGGATAATTTTGCATCCACAGGCGGAGCTGCGGATGCCGCCGCAGCTACAACGGTATCAGCAAATGATGGAAGAAGTTCCAGTGATGTCCAATTCGGTATAAGTCCGCTAAGCGTTGAATGCAATGTGTCATCATTTCCCGACGGGACTACCTTGTAAAGAGTTGCAGGATCTGCATCGCCCATATAAACGGGCCTGTTATTGCCATCTTTGAAAATGCAGAAACCAGGGACGGTCATTTTTGCCGGTACTGTGCCTGAATTTGTAACGACAATAGACACGTCGCTTCCATTGTTGACAAAAGATTTCTGAGTCAAATTTGCCTTTGGGGCAATTGCCCCAGGGAAGAAAGATGAACCGATTTCGCTTATGGTGATTGACGACAAACGGCTGAATGCACTATCCTGAACCACCAGTGCCCATCCGGTATCGTTTGGCATCATTCCGGTATTGGAGAAAACACCGGAGATATTTAGTACCCTATTATACACATAAGTCAACTCCTCTCCAATAATCACGCCCTTACTGTCGCGGAATTGTATTGAATCCAGCTTGATAAATTCCTTTGTCGAATCCCCCTTGTACACAACAGGAATCGTTCCCATTATAAATTCTGAAGTGGTGCTGGATCTGACAAAATAGCATGAATCAACTGAATAATCCGGATCAGGCGTAAGCAGTGTCACCGGAACCGAATATGCGATATTGTTATTGACGACATCGCCAACAACCTGCACCACGCATGTCTCGGGTTGGGACAAAATACTGTCGTAATCTATTGCAATGACCGCAACTGTTTTAGTTCCGCTGTCCGCCCATGAAGTGGTAAAGCTTCCGACTAAGGTCGTGTCCAAATAACCTTTACCGTCTATGTTCCAGATGTACCCGATAATCTTTCCGTTGTCGGTGCCCGATGCGACGAGAGTAATTGCCTGATTAATTGACACCGTGACATCTTTGGGCGGCACAACAACCGGAGGATCGTACGTGACTTTAATAGCGCAGGAATCGGGATCTGAAAGTATGCCATCGTTGTCGATAGCTCGAACCCATACATACACCTTCCCGCTGTCCGCCCAAGCAGTCCGAAAGGTTCCGTAGTCGGTGGTGTCTGTATAATGCGTCCCGTCTTTTGACCAGATATACGCAACAACGCCTTCGTTGTCGTGCG
>CAIOZP010000388.1 GCA_903862805.1 uncultured Fibrobacterota bacterium | reverse complement strand
TACGGATCACGCCGTGACTGCGACGACCATCTTTCCCACGGCCGTGTCAAGGTCAATGGCGAACTGGTCACCGAGTTCGGCCACAAGATCAGACCCGGCGTCGATGCGATTCAGTTCGACGACAAACCGGTGAACGGCCCGCTCCGTTTTGAGTACTACGCTTATTTCAAGGAAAGCGGATCCGTTACGACCACCTACGATCCCGAAGGTCGCGAAACGATATACGATGCGCTGAAAAGAACAACCGAGCGCGACATGTCGCACCTGAAATACATGGGGCGTCTTGATCGCGAATCCGAAGGTCTTCTTCTCCTTACAAACGACGGTGCGCTCATCCATACGCTGACGCATCCGAAGTATCGCATCAAAAAGGTTTACGAAGTCCGTTCCGACAAGGAAGTGATCTTCGAGCATAAAGAACAGATGACTTCCATCGGAGTCGAATCCGAAGGGCAGGTTCTTCGCGCAAGTGCCATTCGTGCCATGGGCAAAGACCTGAAAGAAGGTGGCTACTGGTACGAGATCGATCTCACCGAAGGAAAAAACCGCCAGATCCGCCGCATGTTCGGCGAGCTCGGATACGAAGTCACCAGACTTCGCCGCGTCAAGTTTGCCGGTGTGACACTCGGACATCTTCAGGAAGGCTGGATCCGCGAGATCACCGACTTCGAGCTTCGCGCAATCCGCAGCAAGGGTCATCGCAAAGGCAACGGTAAGGGTAAGGGCAAGAAAAAGGGTGGCGGCAACAACCGTCGTATGCAAAGCGGAGGAGGCCGTCCACAGCAGCCACGCGCGGGCTACGGTGCGGGTGGTTCTGGAACCAGATCTTCCTACGATCAGCAGCCCCGTTACGGGCAGCCGCCGCGACAGGATCGCTACGGCAGTGCTTCTTATGGGCAACAGGATGCTCCGTTCTCGAGCAGCGGCAACGGCCCAAAGCGCGGCTACAGCAGCAACCGCTTCCAGCCGCAACGTTCGGGATACGCCAAACCGACCTACGGAAGTCAGGATCAGGAACGTCGTCCTTATGGAGCAAGTAGCGGAACCAGCAGCTATCGCACTCCGCCTCGCTACAGCGATCCGGAGCGAAATCTTGATCGTCCCGACACTCCGTCCTACGGAGCCGCCGGTGCGCCAGTTCCGCGTCGTAGCCAGCCGCAGGGATTCATGCCAAGCCGTCAGGGCTGGCAGGAGATCCGCAGCAGTGGCGAACGTCCGGCAAGAAGCGACGATTCCGGCGAAAACTGATCTACCAAACAGATAAGAAGGAGGGTGCTTTGCGCACTCTCCTTCAATGTCTGTTTCCAGAAGTTCTTCCGGAAAATGTGCCACACCTGTTTGAATAGAGCGGAATTAACGTGGCCCTAACATTGACACCGGAAAGCGATATATCTATTTTTGCAACCTTGATTTGCCGGATATTCTGAAAATCAAAATATCCGGGCCGCTGAACAACCTTTCGGAAACCACTGATTTTCGAAAAACAGAATCAGCGGAAGCGGTTTATCTACAATCCAGACAGGTTCTACATGAACTTTTTTATTACCGGATCCACCGGTTTCCTTGGTGGAGAAATTCTTACGATGCTGGCGACTCAGCCGGGTGTCGACAAAATTTACTGTCTTGTGCGAGCCGATTCCTTTGACTCCGGCCTTGAAAGACTGAGAAAAGTATTTGCCGTCCACAACGACCACTTCGATCCCTCGCGGATAATTCCGGTCTGCGGAGACATGACAGACGAAAACCTTATTGAGCAACTATCCGCCAACAAGGATCTCCAGTCTGTCGAGATAATTATCCACTCGGCAGCCAATACTTCTTTTGCAAAAATCTACGACAACATGATCGAGAAGGTCAATATCCAGGGGCTGACCCGCATTGCAAAGTGGAGTGCGACCCTGCCGAATCTCAAGACCTTCAACTACATCGGTACAGCGACGATCATCGGCAAGGGTGCGGTCAACCGCGTCGTTTACGAAGACGAATCGCCGAATCCGGATTCGAAGCATTTTGTCAAGTACACATATTCAAAAATGATGGGCGAGGTTATCCTCCGCGAGACGCTGCCGGCCGAGAAGATCCTTGTAACGAGGCCTTCGATCATTGCCGGTGATACCCGCGATGTGACACCGCGTTCGTATGTGATTCTCTGGTCGCTTGCCGCGATGAACATGCTCAGACTGAACCCGGTTTTAGCCGATGCAATTATCGATATGATTCCGGTTGATTACGCGGCCAAGGCGATTGTGAGCCTCGTTCTTTCAACTCGACGCAAGTACAACGTCTACCACGTTTCCGCCGGAACCGGATCGTCAACGCACCCGACGGAACTTCAGGATTCGATCATGAGGGAATTCCCCGATGCACCGCCGTTCAAGTTCCTTCAGCGGCACATGATCAATCAGATGAAGCAGTGGGCGCGCGGCAAGCTTGATCCCACCGCCGAACTGAACCAATATTCCGAGTACCTCGATTACTGGGAAAGAACATTCTCCGATCGCAAGCAGGTGAGAATCCTGTTCGGTGGACTCGAACCTTACTACGAGTTCATGAGCCTTGGTCAGGTTTTCGATAACTCAAGACTCCTTGAAGATACCGATGTCGGTCTTCCGGAACCGATACACAAGTATCTGCCACGCCACACCGAATGGCTCCGTGACATAGACGTCATGGACGGCGCAATCAACAACAAGTTCTGATTTCTGTTTCTTACGAGATAGACAGGCGGAAGTCGTAAGGCTTCCGCCTTTTTCATAGAGAGAAGGTTTCGCATATGTCAACAAACATGAAAAAACTCGACGTTGTCTGTGCGATAATCTTTCGCGGCGATACGGTATTGATTGCAAAACATCCGCCGCAGCATCGCCATGCCGGTAAATGGGAATTCCCCGGAGGAAAAATCGAAGCCGGCGAATCAGCGGAGCAGGCAATCGCCCGCGAAATCAGTGAAGAACTTGAGGTAACGATCCGTCCCCAAAAGGTCTTCGCCGGATTCCTCCACGAATATCCCCACGCGATCATCAATCTGATTCCGGTTGTCTGTGCAATTGCCGACGACGCAAAACCACTTGCATTAGAACACGCAGAGCTTTCGTGGACAGAAATTACGCACCTTGAAAATGTTGATTTCTGCGATGCGGATCTGCCGGTTGCCCAAATGGTGATGGGGCTATTTGACCACGGTCACGAGTTCCGGTAAATCGCTAAGGTTTTACAATAACCTTCAACGTCCCCGTCGGCTCCGCCGCTGTCCTGAAGGCTGTTCCGATTTCGTCAATCGAAAATCTGTGCGTAATCATGTCGTCAACCTTGACCGCGCCGACTCTCAAAAGTTCCATCGCCTGACGGTTGTCAATCGGAGCCGCGCCGTAGCAGGTCTTGAATGAAATGTCATTGCGCCAATACGGATTGAAATCAATCGCGATTTTTTCGCCAGGCTTGGCTACTGCGAAGAACAGAACCGTGCCACCACGATCGACACTTTGCAGAGCAGCCTCGGCCGCAGGAATCGCACCTGTGCAGATCACTGCTTTGTCGGCAAGGCGACCGTTGTTCTTTGCTACAAATGCTGGAACATCTTCCTTCGCACTGACCACAAAATCGGCGCCTGCTTTTTTCGCCATGTCGAGGCGATATTCGTTGATATCACAGACGATCACATTGCCGGCGCCCAATGCCTTTGCCAACTTCACGAACAGGATTCCGGCGAGGCCGCTGCCGTAGATCACTATGCTATCGCCGGGCTTGATGTCGATGGTGCGAAGTGCGCGCACAACCGTTGCAAGCGGCTCGATGAATGTTCCGGTTTCATAGCTCATTGTGTCGGGAAGTTTAAGCATGCCGGTCTGAACACTTCGACCCGTGACGCGAAGATATTCCGAGAAGCCGCCGGGTGCGAAGTTGTTCTTTTCCTGAAAGACCACGCAGGCCGTGTTGTGGCCCGATAGACAATAGACGCATTCGTCGCAGGGAACGTGGTGCGTTGCGAAAACGCGCTCGCCTTTTTTCCACTGCGAAATGTTTTTGCCGACCTCGACGATTTCGCCGGTGAGCTCG
>CAIOZP010000387.1 GCA_903862805.1 uncultured Fibrobacterota bacterium | reverse complement strand
CATAACTGCGACGCATGAGTTCGTTGTACCCAAGTCGATACCGATGATCTTTCCCATAGATTCCTCCAAAATGAAACGGTTTTTGATATGACAAAATCTTTCACTAATGGATAACGCAGGAATTGTGCCAGCATTTTCATGCGCATAATATCAACGAAATTCGGAGATTTCAGATACTGCCGGTATCTTTGAAGGCTAAGTACGTCATAAAGATGTTTCAAATTGGAGACGGGCGTTTCGTTTTGACGGAGTTGAATTCATTCGCAGACGGGAGCCGATCATTTTAAGCCGTGGAATTCATGTTTTACGGACGTTATCCGGGAAAAATGTAATTGATAGTGGAACTGGTCATCCGTGCGCTTTCTAATCAAAATTCGGAAAAACTCCGACTAAAAATAAACGCCGAAAAGAGCGCAGTAGCGCATCCGTGGAAGCGGGACTACTTTGGCTACACGATGAACCATGACAAGAAATACGTCTGCGCAT
Source organism: uncultured Fibrobacterota bacterium (assembly GCA_903862805.1). Taxonomy (GTDB): domain Bacteria; phylum Fibrobacterota; class Chitinivibrionia; order Chitinivibrionales; family CAIOZP01; genus CAIOZP01. Next base: position 2,127 of record CAIOZP010000387.1, on the reverse strand, counting down.
ATCGCAGAAATCGGAGCAACGTAGTGGTAGATGGCTGAGGGTGAAATCCCTTTTCTTATTCTATGTCAGATGAAAGCCCTATAAACTCAGCGGTGCTAACGATATGCTCCTTCATCGCATTCTCTATTGTCAAACGATCAGGCGGAGACTTGAACGTGAGCTTTGTATCGAGAGCGTACACATTAAAAAAATACCGGTGAGTTCCAATTGACGGGCAAGGGCCGTTCCATTTTGCATTTGCCCAATCGTTTAGGCCGCAGATTGCGCCAGTCGGCAGCGCGGATTTTTCCGGAATGCTTGTTATTGTTGGTGGAATGTTGTAGGCAATCCAATGAGTCCAGATTGTTTTGGGATTAGCCGGATCAGGCGCATCGGGGTCTGAAACGATAATGGCGAAACTTTTTGTCGATGAAGGTGCGCCACTCCAATGTATTTCCGGCCGGAGGTCAGCTCCTTTGCAGGTAAACTCTTTCGGAATGACGGAGCCGCTCGCGAATGATGTAGCCCCGGCGCTGAAGGCAGTCGCATTCATAATTGACAGAAGGAGAATCGGCAACAGACCTGCCACGATCAATCTTTCAGACCAAGTCTTTTGGTTTCTTTTTTGCGGCGACGGATGCGAAGCGAAAGCCAGATATAGAGGGCAGATAAAATCATAATCAGAAGCGACTGCCTTAAAACCGCCGGTGAAGAGAATTTGAAAAGCGTCGGCATTTTGTCGGAACGTGTACCATTGTAAAGGATCGACACCGGTCCCGACATTCGCCCGGGTGCGCAGAGCGCAAGTGCCACGGCGTAGCGACCGTTCTTCGGATCGGCATGGAGACTGTCGATCGGTACCAGCCATTCAATTGTGCAACCGGTACCTTCGCGGGAGATACCGAAGATTCCATCGGAACCTTTGCGCGGATAACAGCGGAACTCGCTTCCGCCCACAGGCTGCAGGACAAATGACTCCGGCATTTTCGCAGTGTCGTCGAAGAGAAGATAACCGGCAAGCCCTGGCTTCGTATTGATCGCATCCCAACGGAATAGATAATCACCGGCCACTTTTCCGGCAGTCGATGGACTCCATTCCATAAGAAGCCCATCGGGAGAAATCGGTCGGCCCCAACGTTCGATTCCGGCAACGTTGACAAGTGCGACAGAATCCTTTTTCACATCTTCAAAATGAACCGATGCAAATAGTGGAACAGCAATAGCAGCAAGGAACCACGCGGCTTTTGTGAGCAATCGGATCATCTCAGTTGTGCGCCAGTTCTATGCCTACAATCGCCAGCGAGAACACAAGGAACACGCCCACCGCAATTGCGTCGAGAATCTTTCCAACCTTTTTTGTCTGGCCGTGCTTCGATTTATCAGCAATAGAATCGACCGTTGCCGTCTTGACAGATGCGACAGGAACCAGTGCAATCGTAAGTGTATCAATCGCGCTGTTCTTGGGTTCAACAGATTTTGTAACGGTTTGATACCCAGAAAGTGAAACGACAAGCGTATGTGCAGCCGGCTTGACCTTTCCAATAGTGATCGGTGTCACGCCCTGCGGATTTCCATCGAGTATCACCGATGCACCCGAAGGTGTACTTGACAAAACGAGAGTCGCCGGAGCAAGTAGCTCGAATGTCATATTCTGATTCGAGCCGGTAGCAAGATCGAGGTCGGCGGTCTTCTGATAGAAACCTTTCTTCTTGAGCGCGATCTTCACCGCACCGGCAGTCCTGACTATTGTGCACGGCGTTACACCAAGCACCGAATCGCCGACAACAAGCTGGACGCTGTCCGGAATCGTTTTCACGGTGAGAGTGCAAACAGGCACCACTTGAACAATCGGAGCCGCAACCACAGTCGCAGGCGTTGAAACAGAAGTACTGTCAGCCGCAAACGAAATTGCCGCCATTGAAAGAACGATTGTCGCGGAAAGCTTCATACAAAAACTCCGGAATGAATTGTCTGGTTGTCGTACAAATACATGTCGGGCACTTGTGTAAAATATTGTTTGGGAGATGAAGAGACAGTGATATGTAAGGAAGATTTTTCTATGGTGGGCAAGAAATGAAGGTCGGATAGCTGACAGAAGAGAGTAGGTTTAGCCTGCTTCAATTGTGCCAAGGGAAGGCGGGCTACCTG
>CAIOZP010000386.1 GCA_903862805.1 uncultured Fibrobacterota bacterium | reverse complement strand
GTCTGCGATCGTTGCGGTGTTGAAGTCACACACAGCAAGGTTCGTCGTGAGCGTATGGGACATATCGAACTCGCTGTGCCGATCGTGCACATCTGGTTCCTAAAAAATGTTCCGAGCTACATAGGTTACCTGCTTGGAGTTTCCAACTCGACACTCGAGCGAATAGTTTACTACGAGTCATACGTCGTGATCGATCCGGGTAATACCGGGCTCAATCGTCTCGAGCTCATTCATGAGGAAGAGTACGAAGAGTTGCTCGAAGCCGGAAAGACCTTCGTAGCCAAAATGGGCGGCGAGGCCGTGCTTGAGCTTCTCGCCATGATTGACATGGAAGAACTCGCCAATGATCTCCGTTACAAAATCGGTATCGAAAATTCTGAACAGCGTAAGCAGGAATATCTCAAGCGCCTCAAGGTCGCCGATGGTTTCCTCAAGTCGGCCAACAAGCCCGAGAACATGGTTCTTACTGTTCTGCCTGTGCTTCCTCCCGACCTTCGCCCGCTCGTTCCGCTTGAAGGTGGACGTTTCGCGACCAGCGATCTCAACGATCTCTATCGTCGCGTGATCAACCGTAACAATCGTCTGCGCAAGCTTATCGAGATCAAGGCACCCGACGTTATTCTTCGCAACGAAATGCGCATGCTGCAAGAAGCTGTCGATACATTGTTCGACAACGGTCGCACCACAGCCGTTCGCGGAGAAGGCAAGCGTCCGCTCAAGTCGCTGTCCGATTTGCTCAAGGGCAAACAGGGCCGTTTCCGTCAGAACTTGCTCGGCAAGCGCGTTGACTATTCAGGTCGTTCGGTTATCGTTGTCGGCCCGGAGCTGAAGCTTTATCAGTGCGGTCTTCCGAAGATGATGGCACTTGAGCTGTTCAAGCCTTTCGTCATTCAGAAGCTTGAGGAGCGCGGCTTTGTTCAGACAGTCAAGAGCGCGAAGAAATTTGTCGAACGTGAACGCGAAGAAGTCTGGGATATTCTTGAAGAAGTAATCAAAGATCATCCTGTTCTTCTCAACCGTGCGCCGACGCTTCACCGCCTTGGCATTCAGGCTTTCTTTCCGGTACTTATGGAAGGAAAAGCGATTCGTCTGCACCCGCTTGTTTGCGCGGCGTTCAACGCCGACTTCGACGGTGACCAGATGGCCGTTCACGTGCCGCTTTCGTTTGAATCTCAGATCGAATGCCGATTGCTTATGCTGTCGGCCAATAACCTGCTTCGTCCGTCAAATGGCGAGCCGGTCATGGTTCCTTCGCAGGACATGGTTCTTGGTATTTACTATCTCACAAAAATGGCCAACGGCCGCAAGGGTGAGGGACGCGCGTTCTCCGATCTCCACGAGATTGAACACGCACTGTTCGACAAGCAGGTCGAGCTTCATACCAAGATTCAGTTCCGTGTTGGCGGCAAGCGTATCGAGACAACGCCAGGGCGTGCGATATTCAATTCGATCCTTCCGAAAGAATTGAACTACATCAACGACCTCATGAAAAAGGGCAGCTTCGAGAAGCTCGTTTCCGAGATCATTCACAAGGCTGGCAACAAGGCCGCTGTGGAGTTCCTCGACAACGTCAAGAGTCTCGGTTACGAATACGCGATGCGTGCCGGAGTCACTTTCGGAATCGAAGATTTGGTTGTGCCGGAAGAGCGCGATCAGATCATCAACAAGTCGCAGGAAGAAGCCAATCGCATTCGTAAACAGTACGCTCGTGGTGTTATCACCGAAGGCGAACGTTACAACAAACTGATTGACATCTGGACACATACGACCAACGAAGTTTCAAATGCGCTGTATGCCATGCTGAAAGAAAACCGTGATGGATTCAATCCGGTGTTCATGATGCTGGACTCCAAGGCTCGTGGTAGTCAGGACCAGATCAAACAGCTTGCCGGTATGCGCGGACTGATGCAGAAGCCTCAGAAGAAACTCACCGGTGGTGTTGGTGAAATTATTGAAAACCCGATTCTGTCCAACTTCAAGGGCGGTCTGTCAGGGCTCGAATATTTCATCTCGACACACGGTGCCCGTAAGGGTCTTGCAGATACGGCGCTTAAGACTGCCGACGCCGGTTATCTTACCCGTCGTCTAGTTGACGTTGTACAGGACATCGTTGTTTCTATGGAAGACTGCGGCACGACAAAGGGCATGGAAGTCGAAGCACTTCGTGAAGGTGATGAAATCATCGAGACTTTGTCGGCTCGTATCATCGGCCGTGCTTTGCTTGAAGATGTTTATCATCCGGTAACAGATGATCTACTTGCTCCGGCAAATACACTTATCGACGAAGTTCTCGCGGCTAAAATCGAAGAGGTCGGAGTCGAAAAGGTAATGATTCGCACGGTTCTCACCTGCGACGCCGAAGAAGGAATCTGCCGCCTTTGCTATGGTCGCAACCTTGCGTCCGGCAAAAACGTCGAGATCGGCGAGGCCGTTGGAATCATGGCGGCGCAGTCGATCGGTGAACCCGG
>CAIOZP010000385.1 GCA_903862805.1 uncultured Fibrobacterota bacterium | reverse complement strand
TGCGGAGCACGTCGGAACATTCAGCCGCGCTGGTGTTCATGCTGATAAACCTCGGAAAAATCCTGCGGGATCTTTTGTTGTCAATTTTCAAATGGATCATTTTGGTGATTTTGGGTCGGTTCTACGACGACAAGATGATTGTCATTCCTGTTTGAGGGGATCTGTTCAGCAAGCCCAAAGTACTCCCGTCAATTTGGCGGGGCAAATTTGTTGCTTTATTGTTTTGCTTTGCCTTCGAGAATTTCGGCCAAACAATAAAACTTCCGGTAACCTTTTACGATTACCATAGCAATGGCTCCTGTCCAGATTTCAACCCGGGCTTTCAGCAGGTGATGCCGATATTACAGCAAGCACAATTCTCACTTCCTGGGATCCGATAAATGAGAAGTACGACACCACAAAGTCATACGTCGACGGCGACGGGTCTTATGACATACAGATGATCGACCCGGTTACAGGGCAGATCATCAGGACGTTCATATCTTCGTACGCTGTTCCTACACTTCACCTTGTTGCCGACACACTCGACAAAGACGGGCTGCCAGTTGCAAATACCTCGCCCTCTGGTGACTGTCTTTTCAGCCGTGCAATTGATCGCTGGTTCAGGCCTTGGAAATCTAAAGGCGGATTGGATACAATACCAAATTATGTTTACGATACCGTTAGTGTTGGTCGCCCATACCATCCACTTGGCGATGGGATTGTAAATCCAACAACACCATGGCTTCAAGTAAACTACGACACTGCCTACAAAAATATTCAATTCAACGACTCACTCACCTTCAATCAAATTATCACCAAATCGAACGATACCGTTTACGAACTTCGCAGTGATGCCTTTTATCCTCTCGACAACAGAGGTTTCGGCGCAGAAATCGGTACCCGTAACTGGAGTTACTATCTGCCACGAAATGCCGAAGAAGCATCATGGGTTTTAGGCGACCTCCAAGCCGGTGCCTATCGCCAGACAATGAACGACCTGACTTCGCGGGTAGTAACTCTACGCAATGCTGGCGGAACCTATAACCAACCAGCAGATATTCCCGCTAATATGCACAACTTTTCTTTTGCGATGAAAATGGTGCAACCGTTTATCTATAAAAAGGCTATCAATCGCCCCAGCGGGAAAGAGATGTACTTCTCTTTCCGTGGCGATGACGACGTATGGGTATTCGTAAATGGTCGTCTTGCTCTCGACCTCGGTGGCCTACACGACCCTGTGGAAAAATTTGTCGATTTCGATTCATTGTCTTTGTTGCTTGGCAACCCATTCCACTTGATTGATGGCGATTCTTCGAAACTCGAGTTTTTCATCTGCGAAAGGCAGGCCGATGGTTCTGATTGCCAGATAATGTTCAACGCATTAAGCCCTGTCAACGCGAGTTCTCAATCGTTATTCACCGTGCCCAAAAACAATTCGTCGCAAATAAAAATTAGTTCAAAATCCCAGTATGTAAAAATTTCTTTAACCACAGTTGCTTGTGATCCGGAGTTGGTAGTGTTTACGATGTCTGGGGCTAAGGTTATTAGTTTAACAGCAACGGAAAACATAAATGGAACAAAAATTTTCGAACTACAAAAGAACATGCTTTCGGCAGGAATATACTTGTTCTGTATTAGAGAAAAAGGGGGGATTATCGGTTCATTCAAATACCTTTTGTCCAAATGATCCAAGAAACAAAATTAAGTAGCATCTGAAATATGGAGATTCAGCAATTCCGCCGCTTCTCCACTCATAAAAAACTTTTCTCAAAGGAGTTCCAACATGTCCACCGACGCCCTGACCACCCTGCTCCCGACCCTCAACGCCATTCCGGCAGCCTCGGTCAAATCACCGTCCTCCTCTGTCGATACCTTCCTCGGCAAATGCGAACTGCTTTATACTCAAGCCAATGCCGACCGTGCCGATCTTCTCACCGCAAACGGGTTCAATCCCGAATACATCGATTCGCTTCCAACTCGAATCTCCGCGCTTCGCAGTGCAGAGGCGACTTGGCAGAACATACGCTATACAAGCGAAAGTTCCAGAAAGATATGGCTCGATCAGTCACCGGCGGCGTTCAAATTGCGCGACGGACTGCTGCTTTCGTTCCGCTATATTTTCCGTAAAAAACCCGACGTTCTAAAAGTCGTTTCCGACATAGCCGACGGAACCGGTAACGACGATATGCTTCTCGATCTGTCGCGCCTTGCCGATCTCGGCAACAAGCACTTAGCCGAATTGCAGGCGGTGAGTTTCGATGTTGCCAAGCTTGCAACTGCGGCCGCGACATCCGAAAGCCTGTCCAAAGCCCTTGCCGATTCGCGCAACGAAAGTGCCGGAGAAAGTGTTGAAATAGACATTCGCAACCGCGCATATACCTACTGCAAAGAAGCGGTTGACGAGGTGCTCGATGCGGGCAAGTTTGTTTTCCATGAAAACGCAGATAAGTGTAAGCATTACTACCGTACCGAACCGAAAACGACAAAGCCGAAACCACCCACGCCACCCAATTCACCGGAAGTCCCGCCAGTAGCGAAGGCCTGACCTCCCCCCCCTCTTCTTCAGAGAGGGGGGAACTCT